>NZ_JADEWC010000013.1 GCF_015207825.1 Cyanobacterium stanieri LEGE 03274 | reverse complement strand
CCCCTACTCCCCATATGATAAATCTAGGACTGAAGTTAATATAGGGTGCGCTCTAAGTCATCTAAAATTTTATGGGCGGCGAGAATACCACTAGAAGTTGTCCAATGAACATCACTCACTTGATAGGTGCGATCGTTTTTTGCCACATCCAATGTTTGCCAGAGGGGATGAGATAGCCACCGTTGTTTGACAGCTTCGCCATTTTCTCCCTCCACATCATAGGTAAAATAAAATAAATAATCTGCATCTAATAATTCGATGTTTTCAATGGCAATTTGATCTGCAAAATCATCCTTTTGTTGCTCAGGGGGACGTTTTAAACCCACTTCCTCCACTATCTGCCCAGGGAAAGAATTGCGATAATAAAGACGGGTATTATCTGCCAAAAAACGTACTAAGGAAACTGTAGGGGCATTGTCTCCCAATCTATTTTTAAATTCCGTTACCCTTTGATCCCAATCAGTTAGCAATTCCTCCGCTTTTTCCTGACGATTTAGGGCGATCGCATATAGTTCCAAATTTTCACGCCAAGAAACCCCGATAGTTTCTGAAAAAACCGTAGGGGCGATCGCACTTAATTGAGAATATAACTGCTCCTGTCGTACTTTACTACCAATAATCAAATCAGGTTGTAAAGAAACTATTAACTCCAAACTCGGCTGAAACTCATCCCCAATCACCTCAACCCCAGTCATTTCTCCCTCAATATAATCATAAAAAGGATCACCCTGCCACGACTTCACCGCCCCCACCGGTTGCACCCCCAAAGCCAATAAAATATCCGTACCCTCATTGGTCAAAATCACCACCCTTTCAGGAGTTCCATTTATTTGCGTTTCCCCCATGGCATGGCTAATTAATCGCCCATTTTCTCCATCAGTCAAAGAACTTTCCTGCCTTGACTCCGATACCGAAGGATTATCACAACCAACCACCCCCACCGAAAAAAACAAAACACTAAAAATGATCGACAAATATCGCATTTTCTCACCCTTAAAAATAAATTACGATTAAGAACTAATATCAAATTCGCTTAACTGCTTACAAATTAGCAATATCAATTAGTTCAATAAATTGAACGAACTACCGTTAGCCGTGGAATTCATTACACGGTGGGGCAACGGAGAAGATACAATCCATTTATAACTAATTTTCCGAACTTGACATAAGAAGTAGTTAAAAAGGTTTAGATGATCAACTTATAACCATGAACCATTGAAAACTATTGCCCATTCCCTGCCTTAACCAGAAAATTTTAAAATAGATCACCCCTGAGGATTTATTAACTACCAGTCGAAACTATAGCCAATCTTAAAACTGATACCCTTAGCAGCACTTCTGGAACGACCACCATAGATTTGAGAAATATTAGGATAATAAAAACTATTAAATAAATTCTCAATACCAATATTTAATTCCCCATCACCCAGTTTTACACTACTAATAAAATCCGCAGTCAGATAACTATCCACAGGGCCTAAATCAAATCCTGTACCTTGGGGATCTCTTCCGCCAGAGTACAATAATTGTAAGCGATTACGCCAATTAGGAGTTGTTTGATTTTCCACATAGGCAGTGAGCTTCACAGGGGCAATAATCGTATTGGGTAAATCTGCATCAAAATTGCCGTCATTATTAGGATCTCGAGAACCATCGGTCCAAGTGAAAGTTCCTCCCACAGCCCAATTATCGTCAATATCGTAGTTAATATCCCCTTCAATACCATAAATACGTTGAGGATCTCTTACAATACCAAAGTTAGAATCAAAAGTAGTACCTAAATCAGAAAAGCTGTAAAAATAGGCCAAAGAAGCCTGAACATTATCCCAATTTCCTCTAACGCCGATTTCGTAGGTATCAACTTTTTGAGCTTCGGGTTTTAAATCAGTCACCCTCGAACCATCAGGGGAGGTGCGTAAAGCCCTTGCCACGTCAGCGACGGAAAAACCTTGAGCAAAATTCGCATAAATACCCACATTATCGTTTAAGGAATAAATTCCCCCGATGTTGAATAAGGTTGCAGAATAATCCAATTTTCCGCCCTGTACTTGATTTCCCCCTAGGGTGGTAAAGTCACCGACATTTACGCCCACAAATTCTTGACGAATACCGCCATTAATAGTTAAAGATTCAAGGGGTTTCCAACGGGTTTGGGCAAATAAACCGAGGTTATTTTGGCTTGTGGGGGGGGAAAGGAAGCCTTCTCCAATTTTTTGGAAGATTAATCCATCACTGTTGGCAAAAATATCGTTATCAAAAATATCTGCAGGTTGGGAAGAGTCTTCATTGAAATAATCTAAACCCCAAGTAAGGTTCAATTTATCTTCGGGTAGTAAGGGGGTGTCAATATCTACCCTCGTACCGAATTTTTGCGATCGCACCTCAGATTGTAATACAGCATTACCAAAAGCGGGGCTAGTACGTAAATCAAAAGGGAAAAACCTTGTGGAATAATCTCGATAATAAATTTGGGAAGATAAACTACTATTACCCAAAGCGCTATTTTGATAACGAAGATTTAAAACTAAATTTTCTGTGTTGGGTTGATTAGGTAATTGTAATCCTCGTCTTGCCTCCGCCTTTTCACCCGAAGGGGTAGGATCTAAAGTAAAGTCGCTATTTTGTTGATCATCAAAATAATTGATACTAAATTCGATATTCTGATTTTCATTAATATCATAACCCACCTTACCCAATAAATTTAAGGTTTGTAAATCTGCTAAACCTCCTTGCCCTTGTGGATCAGGGGGAATGCGATCGCCCTCACTATCAAAAAATCCCCCCGTAGCACCATAGGAAGCATTAAAAAAGTAATTCCAACCCCGGGAAGTACCCCCAAAAGACTGTTCCAAATTATAACCAAAACTGTCTCCCACATCGGTCAAAATACTATTCAAACTCACATTAGTAGTAGCCTGAAAAGGAGTATCCCCAGCACCACGGGTGATAATATTAATCAAGCCCCCAGTAGCCCCATCCCCATAAATAGCACTAGGGCCGCGTAACACCTCAATTCTTTCAATGGAACTAGGATCAATATTTCTCAAATCTCTTTGAGCATTACGATTTGTACTTTGGGGTACTCCATCAATCAATACCCCAACATTTCTTCCCCGTAAGGGTTGCCCAAAAATACTACTGGTTTGGGTAGAAGGAGCAATCCCAGGCACCAATTTAGGCAAAATTTCCCCTAAATCTCGACTAATTCTGGTTTGTTCCTCAATTTGCTCCCGATTAATAACCGTTACAGACCGTGGCACTTCATTTATATCCTCCTGCGCCCGATTAGCTGTTACCACCAATTCAATGGTTTGTTCATCTTCCCTAGCCATCATCCCATCAGTATCAATACCCAATACCAAATTTTCTTGGGAAGGAATAATCTGGGCGGTGGGAGCTTGTTCTACCCCTGTAACGGTAATAGTTACACCACCATTATCATTGTTTACCGCTTCAATTCTACTGATGTCTTCATTAACATCGGTGGTGACGAAACTATCTCCAGAGGATAGATTTAACTCAGTATTCGTAAATTCAATAATTAGATTATTTTCTAAGGGAAAAATTAATGGTTGTAAGGGGGTATTATCATCATTTTCGATGATTAGATTTAGTCCAGATTCTCCTTCACTAATGGTGATATTGGTAATATTACTCACTGAACTGGTTTGATTTTGTACCAGCCATTGAGCCTTGGTTTTTACTTCTGCCAAATCATCAACTCTTGCCAAAGATGGGGCTTTTTCTGGGTTAACATTTTGGGCATTAGCGGAAAAAGTTGATAATAAAAGTGTTACAAATAAGAGCGAACTATTAGTTAATAATTGATTTTTCATTTTTATAAAAATATACTTCCACGAATAAAATTTGACTGTTTTGAAATTAGTATTTTTTGTTAATTAAAATAAACTTGAATTTTCTTACGCCTTTAAATATCGGCTTTTTTTTTGCTTTCTTAGGAAAAATATGCACGACAAATATAATAATTATTACTAAAATTTAAAGAGATTTTTAAAAATTAGTTAATAAAATATTGATGTTTTTTTATTGTTTAAAAACTTTTATTTTCCCAAGAAAATTTACTTTAACAAGCTATTCGGGAGACTCAGTGGCGATCGCCAGGGTTGCCCCTTCTACCTGTCTAAGTTGGTCCATAACTGATACGACAATGCCATGGGAGACACTTTCATCGGCATTGATAATGACCATCGCCTGTTGATTTTCAGGAATTAAACTCCTAACTTGGGTGGCAATGGTTTCTACTTGAATTGGTTGTTGATCCAGAAAAACACTACCATTATCTTGGATGGTGATATTGATTTCTTCCCGTTCGTTGGCTTGGGAAGTTTCGGCCGAAGGCAGATTGACGGGTAATCCTTGAGAACGAATCAGGGTTAAGCTAGAGATGATAAAAAACGCCAAAATGGAGAAAATAGCGTCAATCATCGGTACAATGTTAATTTCTCCTTGTACTTCGTTTTCTTCAGGTATTCGCATAGGGTTTTTCTCCTCTTTCGTATAAACGACGATATAAAAGCTCTAATTGTCCGCCATATTCTTGGATCAAGGCGATTTGACGTAGGTAAAATGAACGAAACACATTGGCAAAGATTAACGTTGCGATCGCCACTACCAACCCCATTACCGTGGACACTAGGGCTTCACTAATGCCCCCCGTTACCCCTGCGGTGTTTGTCCCCCCCGCATTACCCAAATCAAGGGATGCAAAGGATTCGATTAATCCCAAAATAGTACCTAATAAACCCAACAAAGGGGCAATGGTGATGACCGTTTGAAAGAAAGTATTAAACCTTTTCAATAAAGGTAATTCCGCTTGGGTTGCCGTTTCTAGGGCTAAACGAAATTCTGTGGCATTTGCGCCCTCTAATTCCAAAGCCTCCAAAAATATTCTCGCCATGGGCAAATCGATATTTTTACGTAAACGGGCGATCGCCGTTACACAATCAGAACGATAAATTTTTAAAACTTCCTGAATCAACGACCTTTCCCTTGACTTAATTCTAGTCCAAAACCAGAACCGCTCCACGATTAAAGCCACCGTTATCAAAGAAAAAACCAGTAGGGGTATGGTTACAACCCCCCCTATATTCAAAATATTATCAGGAAACATTTTATTACCGCTCTAATTGCAAATAGTTACTAATTAACTCCAAAAATATAATATAGCAAAAGAGTGAAATTATGTACAACATTTAGCAATAAACTTTTTAAAAAGGGAATTTGACAAAAACACCTCCATGGGATAGATTAATTAGTTGCTATATAAATTTTGGTTCTAATGGGGGTCAGCCATTAGAGGAAACGGGGAAAGACTGGTGAAAATCCAGCGCTGTCCCGCAACTGTAATAAGACAAAGTCTTTGAGTCAGGATGCCCGCCAAAAAAACGTAAATAACATAAAAATATCATCTGCGAGGTATGGATGAAGAATAAATATTGGTGGCTTTTGCCTAGCAAAAGTCTTGTTTGGGCATTGCCTTTATTATCGGTCAATGTCCCGTTTAGCTTTTTTGCGCCCCTGTCAGCTCAAACCCAACAAGAGTCCGACATGGAAAATAATTTCACAGAAGAAGAAAAACCAGAAACAGAAAATAATCTAACCCCCGAAGAAGAACAGGAAATTTTTATCATTATCACCGATAAAATTCTCAATCAACCCGTTTTTGCCCCTTTTAGAAGGGAAGCTACCGTCAGGGATTCTAGTCGCCCCGTATATGTTATTGACAGGCAACAGATAGAAGCTCAGGGAGCTAGAACAGTGCAAGAAGCCCTCAAATATCTGCCTGGGGTTCTCAGTGATGGCACCACAGGAGGACAATTAGGGGGGCAAAGTACCCAAATTATTAGGGGTGCTAGTACCTCCCAAGTTTTGATTTTACTGGATGGGCGACCCATAAATGATATTGGTGGGTTTGGGGGTTTTGATTTATCGAGCTTCACCACCGATAACATTGAAAGGATTGAACTTCTACCGGGGGGGGGTTCTACCCTTTATGGCTCTGATGCCCTTGGGGGGGTAATTAACATCGTTACCCGTAGCGGTGCGGGGGAAACTCCTCAAGTAACCGTCAGGGCAAATGTGGGTAGTTTTGGTTTAAATGAACAAGCCATCCAGAGTCGTGGAGAAACTAATGGTGTTAGTTGGGCGGTGGGATACACTAGAACCCAAGCTGATAATAACTTTCCCTTCCGTATCGATCGCATCGGGCTTGAATCCCAAAGAGAAAACGCTGATGTATTATATAATAACTTCAATTTGAAATTGGCAGGGGATCTGGGCGATCGCAACAAACTCACCTTCAGCGCTCTTTACCTCAACAAAGACTTTGGCATCGCAGGGGGCATCCCCATTCCCAATACCAGCGGTGCATTTAATAACCTCACTCCCCGAGCCAGACAAACAACCAACAAATTACTGATGGATTTAACCCTAGAGTCAAAACTAGGAGAAGGAGAAGACTCCCTCCTTACCACCAGAATTTATGGCGATTTTCTCAACTACGAATTTGAAAACCCCGATGGTTTTTCCGCGGGGAGAGATGACGTTAACCGCCGAGCATTAGGGTTACAGGTTCAACACAACTGGCAACTAACCCCAAACCAAAACATTACCTATGGGTATGATTTTCGTAACACCGAAGCCGATAACAACACCTTCAGCAGTAACAGTGGCACAACCACCCTCAACTATGACGGTAGCATTAGCCAACAAGCCCTCTTTGCCAGTTACAGTGTCGATTTTAGCCCCCAATTTAACCTTAATCTAGGACTCCGACAAGACTTTAATAGCCTTGTAAATGGCTCTTTTACCTCCCCTAGCATCGGGGCAAGATACCACATTACCCCCACCACCACCATCAGGGGAAACTATGGTAGAAGTTTTAGATCTCCCCAAATTGTTAACCTAGAAGGTTTAGGAGCATTTAATATTGTCGGTAATCCTGAACTAAAACCCGAAAGGGGCAACAGTTTTGATATTGGTATCGATCAACAATTGGGAGACATCGGGCTATTACGACTAACCTTTTTTAGTAATCGCATTGATAACCTAATTAACTTCGAGTTTGGCAACCCTAGCACCTACACCAACATCGGCGAAATCAAAAGCACAGGCATAGAAGCCGACTTAAATGTTCAAGTAGCCCCCAACTTTTTTGCCTTTGCCAACTACACTTTAAATGATCCTCGTATCATAGAAGATGTTAACTCCGCCATCGAAGGAAATGAGCTAGGCTTCAGGGGGGCAAATAGTTTTAACCTTGGTATTGCCTATGAAAAAGACATTTATCTGGCTCTGATTCTCAAAAGTTTGGGCGGTTACTTTGTTAATAACACCAATACTGATTCCCTACCAGGATACACCACCGTAGATTTTAAAACCCGCATTCCTTTCTCTGCTAATGTTACCTTAACAGGGGGAATAGATAATATATTTGATCAACAATATGAACAATTCCCCGGTTTTCCCGCCGTCGGTAGAAATTTCCGAGTCGGGGTAAGTGCAACATTTTAGGAGTCAATTATGGGCGAATTTAATCCTTGGGTTAAACCTCTGAATAAGTTAACTACAGAAAATCTCGTTACGGGGGGCTTGATGGAATATGAAGATATTCCCTGTGATGTGGATACCCTCGGTTGTTTACTACATACCTTGTTTCAAGAACATTGGCAAAAAACCCAAGTTGGTCATGTGGTTGAAGGTAGCGTTTTAGAATTAGAGTTAACTAAACCCCCCAAGGTATGTGTTATCTATGACGGTTATCTGACTGTGGTGACGGATACTTGGCATTTACATCTTTGTTTAGAGGAGCATGGGGGAGGCCCGGATGAGAAAACGCCTTTATCGTTACGACAACAAAGGGTTGTTAGTAGAGCTTCTTTTTATCGTCGTTTTAATGAAAAGAATCAGCCCCGCAGTTGGGGTATTCAGTTTTGGAATGGGGCGGGGGAAAAAATGATGAATATTTTTCTACCTAATCCTTTTGTGGATGAGGATAATAATTTGTTGCCTGAGCATAAGCCAGATTTGGCAAGACTTAGTTTATATGAGGAGTTGCGGAATATTTATGTTTTGGGAGAAAAACCTATCCCCTATGATCGTAATCCTTTGAAAACCCCTTATTTGTCGGTGTGTCGTTCGGGGCGCTGTTATCCTTGTCAGGATTGGCAACCTATTTTTGATGCGCTGCAAGAGGAGGTAGTAAAAACAGGACTTGATATTAAGGTAAAAACTTCGGGTTGTTTGGAGGTGTGCAAAATGGGGCCAGTGGTTTTTTATTCGGGGGACAAAACTTGGTACACAAGGGTTTCTCCTGAGGTGGCAAGGGATATTGTTAATAAGCACGTTATGGGAGGTGAAAAAATTGCTGATCATCTTTATCCCCCTATTCCACATTAGGGATTTTCGTTTTTTACACAAATTTTATTTATGAGGTATTGATTATGACTCTTTCAGTTTCAAGATTTCCCAATGATTCAGACAAAATTAATTGGGCTAGTTGTCAATGGACGGTGAATAATAGCCGTGGTTGGTTTTTTGCTCTCCTTGCGTTGGGGAGTTTTAGTAATGTGGTTTTTACCTGTGCTTTACCTTTGGTGGGCTTCGGTGCGATCGCCTCTACTAACCTTTCTAAATCTAAGGCTATCACCACCATATTATTAATGTGGTTAGTCAACCAAGTAATCGGTTTTACCATGAGAGATTATCCCCTCGATTTTAGTACCATTGCTTGGGGTGTTGTGATTCTCTTAGGTGGATTATTGGCCACTGTGTTTGGTTTATTTCAATTTGACAGACAAAGTAAAAATTTCCGTCAATATCTTTCCTCCATTGGCTTAACCCTTGTCATTGGTTTTATCGCCTATCAAGCCATGATTTGGCTCGGTGGGGTTGTGTTGGGAGATTTACACGGCTTTAACGTTTCTGTACTTTGGCAAGTATTCTATGTTAATGCTTTATGGACTTTAGGATTAATGGCATTACATAACCTTTTCATCGTTCAAAAACTCAAATTTAGCCCTAAGGGAAAAATTCAATAATCTTCTTTTAATATTGAGTCCGAGTCATCAGTTATAAAAAGGCTCGGCTTTTTTCCCCTAAATCCCCCATTATTGGGGGACTTTCTATTATCGTCATCTATCCGAACTTGCTATGACATAACAATTTTAGATGTAGTTTAGCTTGTTATTTAATTCGGAATAAAATTTTCTCTAAATCCGTGAATCAAAATATACCTTAGTTCAATTTATTGAACGATAAACTGTTAGCCTTGTAATTCATTGCAAGGGGAGTGATGATATATTTTTTAAATCAGATTTGGTATTAGTATCGAGATATTAGAATATTATCACCGTTCCTCACGGTTGATGAGGGTAGTAGAATCATTCCCTAATTCATAAGCAATCATATCTCCAATCAACAACGCCATTTATGACTTATCTTCTCAATAATTCTGTTGCAAAAGATTACTAATTAATTTAAGATCTTGAGTATGGCGAAAAATTCTTTCAACTGCAATTAATTTGCAAAAATATTCTACTACCATGACCTACTCATCTCCCTCCATAGAGCAAAGACAAAAAGAAGCAGAAAAAACAAAAAAAATAGTTACCTTTGGAATATTTAGCTCCATAGCCCTTCATGGAGTATTGTTGATTATGGTAGCGAATCAGCCCAATCCCATCACCAAGGAAGAACAAAAACCCATCGAATTAATTTTAGTTCAAGAAGATCCTCAACCCCAAACCCAACCAGAAGAACAACCCCAAGAATCTCCACAGCAGGTTACGCCAACTCCTCCTCAAACGGTTACTCCTCCAACCCCCCAAAACCCCCAGAGTAATGCTCCTACCCCACCGCCCCAGCCTGTGCAACCCGAAATTACCCCTAATCCTCCCACGGTAGTGGAAAATAATACGACTCCAGAAACTCCACCCCAAGAAACCAGTCAAGAAGTGGTGGAAACTCCTACCCCAGAGGTAACTAATCCTACTCCTGTGTCTCCTGAGTCTAGCAACGTTAGACCTAGATTTAATACCCCTAACCGTCAGATTAATTCTCAGAATAATAATTCTGTACCATCACGACCTAGCCAACCAACAGTTAATAATAATACCCTTGCGAGGAATAATTCTCCGAGCGCCCTTCAACCCCTAGAAAATTATAGTGATAATACCAGTAATTTAAGAAATTCTGTGCGCACTCCCTCAAGACAAATCAATAATAATAATAATAATGTTTCCAGATCCGTTGATCATAACCAAGAAATAAGCAGCGGTAGAATAAACCGTAACAATACCCGAACCCCAAGCACCGCCAACAATTCCCAAAATGGAGAAAATCTTAATAACCTCAGAAACAGCCTCAACAATAATCAAAACCGCAACAATAACGGCTCAAACTCCCCCACCGCATCTCGTCCCCAAGATATTACCCCCCCTAGCCAAAATAGACCACAAGCCCCCCAACCCAAGCCCAATCCAACCCCTGCCAGTATTCAATGTTTGAGTAACTGTCAACCCTCCTATCCATCAGCCTTAGAAGGGGTAGAAGGTCAAGCCACCGTGAGGGTTAATCTTAATAGTAATGGTGGTGTTAGGGGCGCTAGTATCGTTAGTGGACATAGTAACGGAGAAGTAAACAGACAAGCCCTATTGGCCGCCCAAAGAATGACCTTTACAGCCCCGGGGAATAACACCGCCTCCGTGCAGGTTAGAATTAATTTCACCGTAGCAGGTTCAGAATTTGATCGCCTTGCCCGTCAGAAAAAAGAAGAACAGGAAAGACAAGCTCGTATGGAAGAGCAACGAAGGAGGGAAGAACGTCAGGCTCAATTGGAACAAGAAAGGCTTGAAAGACAACAGCAGTTAGAAAGAGAGCGTCAGGAAAGAGAGGCTCAACTTCAGAGAGAACAAGAAAATCAACAACAATTGCAACAAGAACAACAGGAGGCGGAAGCCCAAGCCGAACGGGAAAGGCAACAACGGGAGGCTGAAGCCCAAGCCGAACGGGAAAGGCAACAACGGGAAGCCGAAGCCCAAGCCGAACGGGAAAGGCAACAACGGGAAGCTGAAGCCCAAGCCGAACGGGAAAGGCAACAACAACAGTCCACGGAAAATGAGAATTCAGAATAGATATATTTATTTGATTAGGATTTGATTATTTTTTTAGGTATTTATTGATTATGTTTTATCCTAAATAAAATATTGATTAAAAATATATCTTGTTCAAAATAAATGAAACTTTTATTAAAGTTTTATTGCCTTATTATTAAACTATTTCGTACTTTTAGAAAAAATAAAAATCATGAATAAACAATCTTCTAAATATTTATTAACCGCTTTTTTAGGCTTAACTTTAACCAATGGATTATTATTTATTAATCCTGTTTTAGCCAATACCATTAACCTAGCGGATGGGAGTAAATGTGAAGGACAATTGAAAGAAGGAAATCTTCATGGTCAAGGAAAATGTACCTTTAGTAATGGGGATATTTATGAAGGAAATTTTGTTGATGGAGAAAAGCAAGGACAGGGAAAATATACCTTTGCCAATGGTGATGTTTACGAAGGGGAATTTACCGATGATCAAATTGAGGGGGTAGGTAAAAGAATTTATCAAGAAGGAGATATTTACGAAGGGGAATTTAAACAAGGGCAACCCCACGGACAAGGGGTTTATACTTCCACCGACGGGAGTAAATATGAAGGGCAATTTGTTAATGGTGAACCCCAAGGGGAGGGTAAGTTTATTTATAGTAATGGGGATAGTTGCCAAGGTACTATCCGAGATGGTCAAATTCAGGGAGAAGGTGTCTGTGATTATGATAATGGCGATCGCTACCAGGGACAATTAGTCAATAATCAACCTGAAGGACAAGGATTTTATGTCTTTGCTGATGGTGGTAGTTATCGAGGTACTTTTACCGAAGGTGCAATTACGGGAAGGGGTGAAAGAAGATACCCCAGCGATGACACCTACCAAGGGGAAATGAAAAATGGTGTACCCCATGGGCAAGGAAAATTTACTTTCTCTGACGGAGGAGTTTACGAAGGAAACTTTGAAGACGGACAACAATCTGGCAATGGCTCTTATACATTTCCCAATGGTAATCGTTATCAAGGAGAGTTTGTCAATGGAAAATTTGCAGGGCAGGGGGTTTTTACTTTCGCCAATGGTGATGTCTGTCAGGGAGAATTCCAAAATAATCAACTTCATGGACAGGTAGTCTGTGATTATAGTAATGGTGATACTTATAAAGGGGAATTTGCCAACGGTAAGAAGAATGGTAGCGGGGTATATACTTTCAGTGATGGTACGGTGATTGATGGTAATTGGCGCGATGATCAACCTATTTAGTTTAAACAAATTGATACCATGGAATCATCGTAATTATCATCAAAAAAATAGTAAATTTTATGAAAATTTTAGTAGCAGGGGCAACGGGGCAAACAGGAAGAAGAATTGTTCAAGAGTTGGTAGAAAAAGGGATGGACGTTAGGGCTTTAGTGAGGGATGAAGCCAAGGCAAAGGAGATTTTACCCCCATCGGTGGAGGTTGTTATGGGGGATGTTTTAAAACCTACAACTTTAGACAATGCTTTAAAAGATTGTGAAGTGGTAATTTGTGCTACGGGGGCAGCCCCTAGTTGGGATATTACGGCGTTTTATAAGGTGGATTTTGAGGGGAGTAAAAATTTAATTAATTGTGCCAAAAAAGCAGATATAGATAAATTTATTTTTGTTACTTCCCTTTGTGTATCGAAGTTTTTCCATCCTCTTAATTTATTTGGCTTGGTGTTGTTTTGGAAAAAACAGGCAGAAAAGTATTTGATCAATAGTGGCTTAAATTATACTATCGTCAGGCCTGGGGGGTTAAAAAATGAGGACAATTTATATCCGTTGGTGGTAAAGGGCGCTGATACCCTAGAGGAAGGCTCTATTCCCCGTAGAAAGGTGGCTCAGGTATGTGTTGAGGTGATTTCTCGCCCCCAAACCGATGGCAAAATTTTGGAAATTGTCGCCCAGGAGGATGCCCCTAGCCAAGATTGGGATCAATTATTGGCGGTTTAGGGGCTTTGAGTTTGGCTTTTAATTCCCATTTGATGCGGTTTAAGATGGAGGTTTCATCAAGGGAATTGATGATGTTTTCCACCACTGCTAGGGGGCCATTTTCGCCCCATGAAGCGCCGTTAGCCAGATAAACTTTTGTTACTTGCCCAATGGTATAGGTGGAAACTCCTGCCACTCCTGCTTGGGTAATGGCGATGGAGAGATAGGGGGCAAGGCTTAATCCTCCTGTGATGGGGGTAGTTAAACCTAATACTCCTTTGAGGGAACTTAAACCAAATGTAACAAGGATGTCACTGGCGGTAATACCTCCCATGCTGAAGGCTATTTTTTTTAGTAATCCTAATGCCCCTTTTTGGGTCATGGGGATGTTATAAAGGTGGGAAAGGCTCAAAATCATCGCCACGTCAATGAGCGCCCCTGTGAACAAATCTAGGGCGGTTACGGGGTTAAGGGCGATCGCACTGGCTTTAGTCATCACGGCTTTTTGGATAATTTTTTCGGCGTTATCATCCCTAACTGATAATTTTCTTTGTACCAATCGTTCGTTAATATTACCTGTAAATAACATGGTATTGAGGGCAACGAGGGATTTTCCCTCTCGATGGAGAATTTCGAGAATTTTTAATTGTAAATCTTCAATGTCAGGTTTTCCCCGACGACGGGTAACTTTTAATTTACCTTCCTTATCCCTAATGGCTTCAGAAACTAGAGGAGAAGCAGCCACCATGACGATTTCATCGGGGGATAATAACTCTTTTACCCTCTTATCCCTAATTGTCTCATAAATTTCGGTGCGATCGGCATCAGGATACTGGTCAATTTTATTAAACACCAAAATCATCGGTTTACCCACTTCCCGCAACTGAGAAAGCGCTTGATACTCCACCCTTGTAATATCTCCCGACACCACAAATAAAATTAAATCCACCTGACTAGCCAAATCATGGGCTAAAGCCTCCCTCGTTTCCCCATCAATCTCATCAATGCCGGGAGTATCAATCAATTGAATTTGAGCATTAGCACTAGAATTAATCAACCGTTGCACATTACCCAATCCATTACCAATACTCTCTTGGTTAAGTTGCCAATTAGTTTGGCTTATATCCTGTGTAACCCCATGTAAAGGCCCTGTTATAAATATTTCTTCTCCTACCAAGGCATTTAAAACGCTAGATTTTCCCCTGCCTACCATGCCAAAGGCAGCAATTTGGATGACGGAGTTTTCTAGTTTTTCTAACATGGTTGTTAGTTGATTAATATCGGTTTCTAAACCTATTTTTTCTTCTTCTTTGAGGTCAAGATTATTGAGTAAATTTTGTAATGATTTTTGGGCTTGTTTATAGTTAATTTCTCCCTGTAAATTGGCAAAATCTAGGATAGTATTTTCCCATTCTTCTTGACTCCATTGGTTAAATTTTTCTACCATAACTATGTTTTATTTTTAATATAAATTTCTCTTAAATAGGACTATGGATTACCCATTTTTATTTATTTTTATAAATTTATAGATATTTTGATCATTATCTTTTATCTATTCCCTGTGATTGATAAGTCAAGGTTCATCATGGTTATCGAGGGAAGTCGAGATGACCTTTTTTCACCCTAATTAGTGGGTGGTAATAACAATAATCTATTTATTGAGAAATTAATCATGATTCATTGTTAATTGTTTACTGTTTTTTGATTTAAAACTACCTTTTAGTAAGTTAAATTGAGTTTGTAAATAATCAATATTATATTTTTGGTTTCCATAACGCCAAGCGACAAAGCTAGTGGAAATTAAATCGATAATTTCTAGTTGTTCAATGGTTAAAAATTCCCTTAATCTTTGGGCGTATTCTTTTGGTGTTTGGGCTTTATGTTTGGGATAACCTTTTTCACTCAAAAAGTCGATCATTTCCCGATATAGTTTTTCGATGGGATCTAGTTTAGCTAAACGACGACGATATAATTGTTTTTGTAGCCAGTTAAATGCTAACCAACTGATAAAGCCTAGGAAAATAAGTACCATTGCCCCTACTAAAATTCCCATAAAACTGCCTGTAAAAAATCGCCAAAGACGGAATAACCATGGTGAGGAAAGAAAATCGGAGATAGCATCGATAATGTCGTTAAAAAGAATGGTTACAAAATCGACAATGGGGGAAGGCAACCAACTAGCAACCCAATCCCATAGTTGTCCTAAAACTCCAAAGGTGTTGTCGTCATCCACGGATGGGGGGATGATTTCGTTACCCGGGAGGGGATCAAAATAAAACCAGCCGTAGTCGGGGAAATAGACTTCTGTGAGGGCGTAGGCGTCTGTATTACGTACTACATAATATCCTGTGAAGGGGTTGAAGTTACCTGGGGCAAAGCCTACCACTAAACGGGCGGGGATATTGAGCGATCGCAACATAAGGGTATATACGGTGGCAAAATGATCAGGATAACCCCCTTGATAGGTTTCCAAAAAGGCTTGGGTTAAGTCTTCCCCTTCTTCTAGGGGTGGAATATCGGGATCGATGCGGTAATTTTGTTTAATAGCCTGAGCTAGATATAAGGCTTTGGCGTAATTGGAGGTTAACTCATTGGGAGATTTTGCCAACAACTCCTCGGCTTTTTCCCTCACCAAATCCCGAATATTTTGGGGTACATCCAAATAATAATCAGAGATAGATTCAGGATAATTATTCCCCGCTTGGGATAACTGAGTTTGATTGCGGTTTCTTACTTTTGATACTGCCGTGTAGGTTAAACCCTCAATCAAGCCTGTGGGCGATCGCAAACTACCCTCTGTATCAATGGCTATTTGTTCGGTGGGAAAATAAAGGCGATCGGGAGAAGATAAAAGAGGAATAATATTAGGTAAATCAGAAACCACCGTAAAAGTCTGGATAACCCTTTCGGTTTCCCCCTGCACATTAGGCACGGCAAAATTAAATTGGAAATTCCAACGATTACGATCAACATCCATGGTTTGATCATCCCTTGAAATATCCCAACCTTGCCCAGTATAATGATCAAAAGCTAAAGCCCTCCAAAATCCGGGTGATTGCGATCGCACCCTTAAAACCACCTTCGGATTAGTAATATTACCCCGTAAATTTTGGTCAATGGTAGTGTTAAAACCATAATAAAAAGTATCATCCACCTGTCCACTACCTGCACCCTCTCCCCCATTAATGCCACCACCCCCAGCACCGCTACCATCAGGATTATAACCAGGACTAACAATGCCCCGATCAGTTTGAGAAAAATCAAGATCTTCCAACCCCTCAGGCGCACTCACAGGAAAAGTCTGTAACTGATACCCCGGATAACGAGGCATAATGGTAAAAATCAATAACCCCACCACAAGAGTGACAGTCAAAAAAGAGGTAATTTTTTTCGGAGAAAGGGGCGAATTTTTTAACCATTGGTTATTTTTTTCCGATTGTCTTCTATTTTTGTTGCCCCTATTTGCCTTCCACTCGCTCTCATAAGTTGCCAAACCCATGCGAGAGCGATAATCTAAAATCATGGTTGGAATAGCAATCATTAGAAATAACAATAACCAAGGGGCAAAAGCCACCGTTTGTGAAAGAGTACCAGCCACCCCAATTAAAATAAAACCAATTACCATGGAGTAACCCAAATCCTTACGGCGAGGTAAATCAAAACTATGTAAAACTTGCAGTTGTACCAAAAATTCCGCCAAAACCAAACGATTATCAAACAAACTGCGTATTAAATTACCCAAAAAAATAAACAACGTAGCCACCATAGCAATGGCAAGGATAAATTTTAAAGTAATATTCTTTTTCTTACGACGACGCCAACTAACCACCCCTCCCAAAATACTCAGAGGAATAGCCCAAACACTCATCGGAAACTGACTTACCGCCGCCACATCTGTCGCCACGATACCAACAATTACCATTAGTTGCACTAGGATTCTGAATAAAATCGACTCCTCAGTTTTGAGGGGAGGGAGGGATTCTATCTGTTGAATAATTTGTTTGAAGGTTGGAAAATGCTTTAGTTGCTCAATCATCGATTATTTTGGAATTTTGGCAGTAAATTTATTCTAACAATGAACTTTGAAAATGCCGTAGTATCTTAGATGAAATAAAATATTTATCATCAACACTAAAGATTTTAGAGCTTATTTACAGAATTATTGGAGAATTTAAACCATAGAATAGAATTTAAAAACAAACTATCTAATTAAATTCATGACTAATATAAACAAAGTTGATTTATTTCAAGCTAAAATAACGGGTAACTTTACACAACTAGAAAATCAATTAACACAATATTTAAGTAATTATAGTAATTTAGATTTTAGCAATTCCCATACTAAAAATAATCTTCACACTTTAACAAAAGTATATTTATATCAAAGAAAATATGATGAAGCAAAACAACTTATTAACTCAATAATAGAAACAAAAATACAGCATTCAGGAGAGGAAAATTATGAAGTAGTTTATATTTTAGAAAATTTAGCTTTCATCAGTTATTTAGAAACTTATTATCCTTTTTTTCAAGACACCACAGAAGCAAAAAATATATTTCTTAAATTACTAGCACTTCAAAGAGAATTATATGGTCAACATAGCTTTAAAATCATTCAAACTTTAATAGTGATAGGGGTTATTAGTAGTCAACAAGAAGCCCCTGAATATCTGAAACAAGCCCTTGATCTCTGTGATAGTAATTTCAACAATAATGAAATTGAATTAGCTTATTATTTATGGCAAATAGGATCAACTTTATTGGATAAATGCTATTTTTTTGGAGAGCAATCTTCCGAGTTAGAATATGTAGAAGTAGTTTTAACAGAATGTTTAGAAGTTTGTCAAAAAAAATTGCCTGAATCTCATCCTTTATGTCTTTCTTGTATGGTTAATTTAGCTCAAACAAAACACCATTTAACCCATTATCAATCTGCTGAAAAATTACTGAGAAAAAGTCTTTCTGAATATGAAAAAAGGTTTTATCCTTTTCATCCACAAGTATTTAACCTACGCCACCATTTAATCGTCAATTTACAAATGCAGAGTAAATATGAAGAATTGGCAGAATTTAAAAAAATACAGGATAGTTATCGAGAATATCATCAAAGAAGAGTAAAAGGAATTGTATTTAATGATCCCGATATTGATACTACTTTATATCCTGTTGACGAAATTTTAACAGGAGAAGATGAAACTGAGGAATTTGATTTTGCCACTGAATACCCAAAAATGATTGAAAAACAACGAGAATATTTATCTCAGGATAACTTTTACGTTGCTAATTCTTTAGAAAATTCAGCTTATGAATATTTAAGAAAATCTGAGTTATTTCTATTAACTGAAGTAGAAACTTTATTGTTAAGATCTTTGCAAATTAAGAGTAAAATTTTAGGTCAGAATCACGAAGAAATTTTAGATATATTGTCAACCTTAGCTTATGTTTATGAATTGCAACAAAAGCAAGATTATTGTAATTTGTGTATCCAAGAAATAACTAAACTAAAAAGTAATTAATTTTTATTGAAAAATAACCGATTTCTGTGTATTCAAATTTATATTTAAACTGAGTTTCTGTAAATTAACTTACTAAGTAACTATATATTGTTATTATGTTTTCAATGTATGACGATTCTTTAGTCTTTCTAATATAATAATACTGTTTTTTTATATTGTGGTTGATTAATATATGATCAAGTGTAATATTAATTTGTCTTTAATTATATATTTTATGGTAATTATTCTAAGATAATTAATTGTGTAATTTTAAATACTTTAGCTAGTAGAAACAATATTTCATATTTAAAAACAACGATAATGTATTAGTTTTTTAAAAAAAATTAAAAATATTTAAAGTTTAAGTTATTAGCAAAAAAAGTAAGATAAAATCAAGCTGTAAAACCAACGATGATTAAAGATTTTCATGAGAACCGATAAAGCCCATGACATCATGCGCACCTACCATAACCCCCTCAAATTCATGTTTGAACCCAAATCAGTGGCACTCATTGGGGCAACGGAAAAAGAAAATAGTGTCGGGCGCACCTTACTTTGGAATTTAATTAGTCATCCCTTTGGGGGGACGGTTTTTCCAGTCAACCCGAAGCGTAAAAGTATTTTGGGTATTAGGGCTTACCCCAGTCTTAAGGATTTACCCGAATCAGTAGATTTGGCAATCATTGCCACCCCTGCACCCACCATACCTGATTTGATTCGTCAATGTGTGGAAACAGGGGTAAAGGGAGCGATTATTATTTCCGCAGGTTTTAAGGAAATTGGGGCAGAGGGAGTTAAATTAGAGCAGGAAATCTTAAAAGAAGCCAAAAAAGGTAATTTACGAATTATTGGGCCTAATTGCTTGGGTTTGATTTGTCCTACTTCGGGATTAAATGCTAGTTTTGCTAGTACCAGCCCTCGCCTTGGTAATGTGGGTTTTATTAGTCAGAGTGGGGCTTTTTGTACTTCAATTTTAGATTGGAGTCTGCGAGAAAATCTTGGTTTTAGTGCTTTTATTTCCATAGGCTCAATGTTGGATGTGAATTGGGGAGATTTGATTTACTATTTGGGGGATGATCCTCAAACTCAAAGTATTGTTATTTATATGGAATCTATCGGTAATGCGAGGGATTTTATCTCAGCGGCGCGGGAAGTGGCTTTAACAAAACCGATAATCGTCATCAAAGGAGGACGCACGGAGGCAGCAGCCAAGGCGGCTGCTTCCCATACAGGGGCGCTAACGAGTAGTGATGAGGTGTTGGCTTCTGCTTTTAGGCGTTGCGGGGTGTTACAGGTGGATACCATCAGCGAAATTTTTAATATGGCGGAGTTGTTGGCGAAGCAACCACGGCCGAAGGGTAAGAGGTTGACTATTTTAACCAATGCAGGGGGGCCAGGGGTTTTGGCTACGGATGCCCTAACTTGGGGTAAAGGTAAGTTGGCGGATTTGAGTGAGGAAACCATGGAAAAATTAGATGAAATTTTACCCCCCCATTGGAGTCGTAGTAATCCCATTGATATTTTGGGAGATGCTACCCCCGAAAGATATGCTCAAGCCTTGGAAATTGCTTCTAGGGATAGTAATAGTGATGGTTTATTGGTTATTTTAACTCCGCAGGACATGACTGATCCAACTCCCACGGCGGAGGCGTTGTTACGGGTTGCCCAGAATATTAAGGATAAACCTATTATCGCTAGTTGGATGGGGGGAAGTACGGTGGCGACGGGGAGGGAAATTCTTAACCGTGCGGATATTTATACCCAGAGTTATCCTGATGATGGGGCGCGGTTGTTTAATCTTATGTGGCGTTATAGTAATAATTTGAATGCTCTTTATGAAACCCCTAGTTTTGCTGAATCTGAGCCGTTAATCGATCGCCCTTTAGCTTCTAAGATAATTAGTCATGCTCAGGCAACGGGGCGTAGTTTGTTAACCGAATATGAGTCGAAACAGTTACTCAAAGCCTATGGTATCCCTACGGTGGAAACTCGTATCGCCCTCAGTGCTGAGGAAGCAAGGGCGATCGCCCTTGACATAGGCTTTCCAGTGGTGCTTAAATTGCATTCTGAGACTCTTACCCATAAAACTGACGTGGGGGGTGTTCAGTTAAATTTGAGGGATAAGGAAGCTGTTATAAATGCCTTTGAGAGCATAAAAAATGGGGTCAGTGAAAATGACTTTTTGGGGGTAACGGTGCAACCCATGGTTGACCTCACGGGTTATGAATTAATCTTGGGTAGTAGTGATGATCCTCAATTTGGCTCGGTGTTATTATTTGGTGCGGGGGGCGAATTGGTGGAGGTATTTAAGGATCAAGCTCTTGGTTTACCACCGCTGAATACAACTCTGGCACGGCGTTTGATAGAACGCACTAAAATATTTAAGGCTTTACAGGGGGTAAGGGGAAGAAAACCCGTTGATATTGCCCAACTCGAGCAAATTTTGGTGTTATTTAGTCAATTAGTCATCGAACAACCTTTTATCAAGGAAATCGATATAAACCCCCTCCTTGCCACTGAAAATCAGTTAATCAGTTTAGATGCGAGGGTGTTGTTATATCCCCCTGACACAAAATTAGCTGATATTCCTCGTCCTGCCATTCGTCCTTATCCTATCCAATATATTAGTCATCATACCCTGAAAAATGGCGATCGCTTTACCATCCGCCCCATCCGCCCCGAAGATGAACCAAAGATAGTCAATTTTTGTACGGCATTATCAGAGCAATCTGTTTATTTTCGCTTCTTCCACTCCATCAGTCGTCAATCATTAATTTCCCATGAACGCTTAGCCCGTATTTGTTTCATCGATTATGATCAAGAAATTGCCCTCGTTGCCTGTGATGAGGAAGAAGGCATAAGGGCGATCGCACGGTTAAGCCGTATCCATGGGGATTTAGCATCCGCAGAAATAGGATTGTTAATCAAAGACAACTATCAACACCAAGGATTAGGCACATTATTAACCCAAAGCATGATCAACATAGCCCGTCAAGAAGGTATCAAATATCTCAGGGCAGATATGTTAATTGATAACCACGCCATGCAAAATCTCTGTCGTAAACTCGGTTTTGAATTGCATAGTCATGATCATCTCGTTCAAGCTATATTAACCATCAGTCAATAATTGACTACTCCTCATCACCTCTACCCCTCATCATCCCATAATTTCCCCTAGGGCATATTCAAGGGCGATCGCACTGTGAGTCCAATGGGTACCCCCCTGACAGAAAGCGATGTAAGGCTCTCGTAAAGGACCATCGGCAGATAATTCAGATGTACTACCATCAATAAAAGTACCCCCTGCCATAATCAAATTACTCTCATAGCCAGGCATGGGGGCAGGTACAGGATCAAGATACGAGCCCACGGGGGAATACTTCTGAATAGCACGACAAAAAGCGATGAGAGCCTCAGGATTACCAAACTTGATCGCTTGAATAATATCCCGTCGGGGGGTAAAAGGTAACGGATTCACCTCGTAACCCAACTCAGAAAACACCATGGCAATTAGATGGGTACTTTTAATGGCTTCCCCCACCATTTGCGGAGCTAAAAATAAGCCTTGGAAAAGGAGACGATTTTGGTCAAACGTTGCTCCCCCACTACTGCCAATCCCCGGAGCGGTGAGACGACAACAGGCCTTTTCCACCAAATCTTCACGGCCTGCAATATAACCCCCTGCGGTTACGATAGTACCCCCCGGATTTTTGATCAACGAACCTGCCATTAAATCTACCCCCACCGCCGTCGGTTCAAGGGTTTCGATAAATTCTCCATAACAGTTGTCCACAAAACAAACCGTATCAGGGTTTTGAGCCTTAACTATGGTTACAATCCTTTCAATGTCCGCCACCGAAAGACTTTTACGCCAAGAGTAACCACAGGAGCGCTGAATTAAGACTAATTTTGTTTCTGGTTTTACCGCCGTTTGTAAACCTTCCCAGTCAATTTCCCCAGAGGGAGTTAAATCCAATTCACGATATTTGATACCCAATTCCTTTAGGCTTCCTTGCCCTTCTCCCCGAATACCGATAACCTCCTCTAAGGTGTCGTAAGGATGTCCTGCCACCGCTAACATTTCATCTGCGGGGCGTAACACTCCATATAAGCAAGAGGCGATCGCATGGGTACCGGATACTATCTGCACTCGTACCGCACTACTACTCGCCCCCACAACCCTTGCAAAAACCTGATCTAACACCTCCCTTCCCAAGTCATCATGACCATAACCACTCACACTACTAAAATGATGTACCCCTACCTTATATTCCTGAAAAGCCTTTAATACCTTATGGAGATTATGCTTTATCTGTTGATCAACTTGGGCAAAAGTAGGGGCTAATTTTTCCGTGGCAGTGGCTATTAATTGAGATGGATTCATAGAAATAATAGATGAGTTGAAAATGGACAATGACAGTAAAGTTTACCATCACCGACTGTGTAATTGATTACATGGCTCATATTTTATCTCTATGAACATTGGTAGTGTTGAAAAGGTTTTTAGTTTTGACGTTGTTTTAGATGATGTTTTCTTCATCCTCTATCCAAGGAGAAAAGTTAATGTCTTCTTCTTCCATAGGAGACGGTTGAGCATCAACATTGTTATTTTCTTGGATTTCGGGGGCGGTGGTTTGGGCTTGTACGGATTTAGTTTCGGGGTTTAGATTGCTTGGAGTATATTCGTTGTTGTTATTTAATAAACCTTTGATTTGCCCTAGGATAGTGCCTAATTTTCCTTCATCCATGAGGGTATTAATTAAGGATAAACCACTGGTGGAAAATAGTAATTTATTGATGTCATTACCATTGCCTTGTCCATTACCATTACCATTAGCACCGGGAAAAGAATAGATTCGGGCATCTCCTAAAATACCAGGTTGAGGGGCGATCGCCCTTAACAATTCGGGCAATTGGGGGGCTATTTCAGGGAAAATGAATTTTATGATCTCCGCTGTGCGGTTTGCGTCACTGAGGCTATTTTCTGCATTAATAAGAGCCTTTTTACCTTCGGCTTCAGCTATTAATTTATACTTTTGAGCATCGGCTAGGGTACGAATGGATTCGGCTTCTAACTCGGCGGCCTGACGGGCAATTTCTGCTTGACGACGACGACGGAAAACATCAATTTCCACCACATTTTGATCGGTAATTCGTTTTTCTTCGGCTTCCCTTTCAGCGACAATGAGGGATAGTTGTTTTTCCCTTTCCGCATTTTCTACCTCCCGAGCGGTTTTAACTCCTTCTTCAGCCTCGGCGCGTTGGGCTTCGGCGGCAAATCTTTCTTTTTCCTTAGTAGCGATAGCAATGGAGGCTTGTTGCTGGGCGATTTGTGATTCTTGCTCGGCTTCGGCAATGGCAATTTGAGCCAGTAACCTTGTGGCTTCTACGGTGCGCTGACGTTCAATTTGAGCCACTTCCGCTTCTTGTTCTTGCAGAGTTTGAGCTACACGGAACTTTTTATTTTGCTCCTCTAGGGTAATATTAGCTTGGATTTGGCTTTGTTGCACTGCCAATTGTTGTTTAATTTTTTCCTCCTCAATGGCCTGTTGTTGTAATATTTTATTACGTTCAACTTTTGCTTGTTCTTGATCCCGTGATTCTTGAATTTCCCTTTCTCGCTGGGCTTTGAGAAACTCAATCTCCTTCATCTTGGTTAATTTGGCTTCCTCTTTCTCCTTGCCGATAGATAAACTTTGTTTTTCGGCCGCCAATTCCTGTTGCTCGATGGCTACCCTTGTATCTAATTCAATTTCGCTCTTTTCCCGACTCATTTCCAATTCCACATCCAATTTTTGCTTAATGGATTTTTGGATGGTTTCGGTACGTAACCTTACCCCTTGAGCATCAAAATAGTTATTTTCGTCGTAGGTGTCGCTTTCTTCTATTTCTGAGATGGCAATGTTATTGAGGGTTAAGCCCACCTTGCGTAAATCCTGCTGAATTAAGTTTAAAACCTCATCGGCAAAGCCTAATTTATCTGAGTCAATTTCGGCAATGCTTTTCTTTTTCGCAGCTGCTCGAATGGCATCATCTGCCCGTTTTTCGAGGGCATCTTTTATATCTACTTCGGAGATTTTGCCCTGTTTCGATAGTCGTTGGGCGGCTGTTAATACGGAATCTTTATCGGCGCTAATACAGACATAGAAAGTAACTCGCATATTTGCCCGTAAATAGTCTCGGGTGCGCACGGCTAAGTTACCTTGTCTTACCACATCAATGGAGATTTCTCGCAATGGCACTCGGGTTAATTCATGGAATCCTGGGATTACCATACAGCCACCGTTGAGGATTACTTTTTTATCCTTGGTGAAGATGCCCCCTGTGCGTACAAAGGCTTCGTTGTTGGGGGTGATGGTATAAACTTTGGTATAACCCCAAATTGCCAATAAACCTAAGATTACTAAAATGGCAATTAAACCACCAAAAAAGGTGATATTACTTACGTTTAATTGTCCCATTACGGGAGAACTATTGATGGGAATGGTGGCGCTGGTTTCGTTGAGGTTTCGCCTTGATATGGGTAGGGATTGGGTATTATCTAAGTTTAGTTGATCAACGTCAATGGTGGGCAGTTTTTGGATAAAGGTAAGCCAGAAGTTGTTCATCTTTTTTTCCTCTTTTTTTATTAAATAAAATTTTGTTAGTTAGGATAAATTTTTTGGGCTTTGTTGATTTTGTCTCTATTGCTTGTTACCTCACCCCCTAATTATTAGAATTAAGCCATTTATCTTCGTCGGAGGTGTCTTTGGCGATCGCAATGTAGCAATGTTGTTGACGATCAATTATTAAAATTTCTTGTCCTCGATGGGGAATCACTTTTGCCCAATCAGGGAGGGCTACTTCAATGGTGACAAGGTTTCGGGCATTATCTAAAACATCTGCTTGGGCTACCTTACCGTCAATGAGATAGGGTAGTTTACTAGAGGTTACATTGCCAATACAACCGACTAAACGTTCTCCATCTATTTCTTCTCCAAAATTGGCGAAAATTTTACCGATGGGGTTAGATAAAATGCGCCCTATCCAGAGGCTACAAGCTAAGGATACCAAAAAGATTATAAGGGCGATCGCCCCTTGAGGAATTTCCCCCATCACCCCACCAATCATCACATTAAGAAACCAACCAATCACCCCCCAACTGCAAAAATCAATGGCAAGAAGAATTAATAAAGGACTTTTGCCAACCCCAAACCAAGATAAAAATAATAAAAAATTTCCCTCCAAACCCTCATCAGCTTCCATATCCGCATCAAAATTACTTTCCGCATCCGCATCCATATCCGCATCCGCATCCATATCCGCATCCATATCAAAATCAGCGTCTGCATCCACATCGAAATCGGCATCGGTATCAAAATCTTGATCATCACCTCCCCCAGAAACAATGACCAATAAAAACAAAAATACGCCGATGCCCAAAAATATCCAATAGGTAAGATTATTGATGTCAAATAGCAACATTGAGCTAAATTCCTTGATATATAGCCAATCAAAAACTGATTTTTTTTGTCAGATATATAGAAAGACTATTCTTGATGAAAAGACTTCTATCATACTTATTAGCTTACCTATAATCCCCCAAAAGGTTATCAAGATTAACTTTTTTGTAATAAATGTAGCAAATAGCTTAATTTTCCTACAGAGATACTTAATCGCACCTTAAATTATTAATGCAATTAATACATCTTAATATTTTATAAACTACATATTATTCCGAAGTTTAGTAGTGAAACTGACAAAATAAAAAGAATGTGATTGATAGTCTATGGTCACAGCTAAAAAAAATATATATATTAACGGGGTTTAACCATGACGGTGACAACAGAAAAAAAAATTAAATTAAATAAAATAGAAAAAGTAAAAGCAGCTAAACATGGCTTAGATGTAAAAAAAGAAATAGAACATTTTGCCCAAATAGGTTGGGAAGCCCTTAACGAAGATGATTTAATCGTTAGATTAAAATGGTTAGGAATCTTTTTCCGCCCCGTCACCCCCGGCAAATTTATGTTACGACTAAGGATGCCTAATGGTATCTTAAATAGTCAACAATTAACCACCTTGGCACAAATTATTCAAAGATATGGGGATGATGGTAGTGCAGACATTACCACCCGTCAAAATATTCAATTAAGAGGGGTTTTACTCGAAGACATCCCCACTATTTTTAGTCAACTTGAGGCGGTGGGTTTAACCTCCATTCAATCAGGGATGGATAACGTACGCAACCTCACAGGCTCTCCCGTGGCTGGAATTGATCCCCATGAGTTGTATGATACTAGGGAGGTTAACTATAAGTTACAGGGGATGATTACCAACAATGGCGAGGGTAATTATGAATTGAGTAACCTACCTCGTAAGTTTAACATTGCGGTGGAGGGGGCAAAAGATAACTCCATTCATGCGGAAATCAATGATGTGGCTTTTATTCCTGCCTATAAAGATGAAGAATTAGGATTTAATGTTTTAATTGGGGGTTATTTGTCGGCGCAACGGTGCGCTGAAGCGATTCCCATGGATGTGTGGGTAAGGGCTGATGATGACGAGATTGTCGAACTTTGTCGGGCTATTTTAACGGTATATACCACCCATGGCTTAGAGGAAAGATTACGGGAAAATCGTGGTAAAGCCCGTTTGATGTGGTTGATTGATAAATGGACGATGAATCGTTTTCGCATTGAGGTGGAAAAAGAATTAGGTAAATCCTTGCAGTTTGCCGCCCCTGAAGATGAGATTACTATGGATAAACGGGATCATTTGGGTGTACATCCTCAAAAGCAAGAGGGGTATAGTTATATTGGAATTCATATTCCCGTAGGACGTTTGGATGCAGAAGGGATGTTTGAAATTGCCCGTTTGGCTGATGTTTATGGTAATGGGGAAATTCGGGCAACGGTGGAACAAAATTTCATTATCCCCTATGTGGCAGATGATAAAGTAGAAGCGTTTTTGAGTGAGCCTATTTTACAGCGTTATCCCCTAAATCCTACTACGTTGGTGCGCTCTTTAATTTCCTGTACGGGGGCAAGATACTGCAATTTTGCCTTGGTGGAAACAAAAGCAAGGGGCTTAAAATTGGCTCAAGAATTGGATGAGGAGTTAAATATCCCCCAAAGGGTGCGTATTCACTGGACAGGTTGCCCTAACTCCTGCGGACAAGCCCAGGCGGGAGATATTGGCTTAATGGGTACTAAGGCGAAAAAAGATGGCTCTGTGGTGGAGGGAGTTAATCTTTTCCTTGGTGGTAAGGTGGGTAAGGATGCAAAATTAGGGGAATTATCTCAAAAAAGCATTCCTTGTGATGATCTTAAACCTGTTTTAAAAGATATATTAATTAATCAGTTTGGGGCGACGATTAAATAACATTTGAGGTTTTAGGTATCGGGTGTTAGGTTTTTTATGGGAGGCTGGTTACCCAGCCTTTTTTTAATCTCTAAATTTTGTTTAAGCGGAAAGAAGTTCGAGATTTTCCGTGGGAGATTCGGAAGATGGATGGGTGTTGTTTTGATTTTCATTCCCCTCTATTTCTTCTTGAATGGATAAAGTGCCACAGGGTATGGTATCGGAAAGAATTGAACTTGCCATCATTCCTGAATGAATTTCTAGTAGGGCTTCTGGTAAGGCTTCAAATATTAATCGTTGTCCTGGAAATACTACTCTTTCAAAATACCAATTCGCTACGTTGGTAATTCTGGCTACCTGAATTTGGCTAGTGGCATTTACATAGCAACACATAATTTTATTATTATCATCGTTAGGAATTGCGTCTAATATCTGTGCCATAATAATTATGATATTTTTATATTTTGTTTATCTTTACATCATCTACGTTAACATTCCTTGATCCCGACTCGCTGTAAAGATAATTACCAATTTGATTGAATTTATGATTTTTCTTGGATATGTAAAAGATTAAAAAAACATTAACTTTTATTATTGTTAAAAAAAAGATTTTTAAAATTGAGAAAAACTAATTTATTTTCTTGCTAAATCGATAAATTCTTCATTGGAAAAAAAGATTAGTTAATTTTTGTCAATGAGATAATAAAGATGGTTTGCAGATCTCACGGATTGTGCAAAAATAATATGGTTGCCTCTTGAGAGATTGGATTTTCTTAGTCTGGTCTATGCTAGAGGTTTTTTTCTCTTAACCTGAGGCTTATTCAATCAAGGCAAACTAAAACAGTTAGTTTATTCAAATCATTATATCTAAATTATGAACGTAGGCGATCGCATTAAGGTAACAGAATCAGTAATTGTATATCATCACCCTGAGCATAAGAAGACTGCTTTTGATATTAAGGGCATGGAAGGAGAGTTAATAGAAATTGTAACAGAGTGGCAGGGAAGACCTGTAAGCGCTAATTTTCCTTATTTGGTTAAGTTTAGCAAAAAGTTTAAGGCTCATCTTCGGGAAGATGAGATTATGGCAATTGACAATTGATAATGGACAATTATGGGGTGAGCAATGCCCACCCTAATTTTAAACCATTGAGCGAATTTGTTTTATGAGACTTTCAATTTCTGATTCGAGGGTAAAATAATGGACACAAGCCCTGACGCAAGAGGGATAAGCAAGGGTGCGCAGATAGTAGCTTTTGTTTTCTAGGTTTGATACCAATTGGCTAGGGTTGTTGGTATAAAAGGAAACTAATCCCGATGGAGGAGGACTATTTTTTAGGCATTGGATACCCTCTATTTTGTTTAATTCTTCCCAGAGGTAGGCACTTAGTTGGCAGATGCGTTGATAGCGTTTCTCAGGGTTTCCCCATACTTGGTGAAGGGCGATCGCCCTTGCTAATCCTGCATATAATGGATATGCTGAAGTGGCTATTTCGTATCTACTGCCATCGGAAGCAAAAGGTAAATCAGATTTACTAAAATCAAGGCTACGCCAACCGATAAAGGTGGGATGGAGGGGAGTTGTTAAATTGTCTTTGACATACAAAAAACCGACTCCCGTGGGGCCACATAACCATTTATGCCCTGTACATCCATAAAAGTCAACTTCTGTTTCGGGCAGGTTGAGGGGTATTAATCCGGCAGATTGGGCGCCATCTACAAGAATTTGGATAGGTTTTTTACTGGGGTATTGATGACATACTTGGCTGATTTGTTTGAGGGGTAATACTTGCCCCGTATTCCACAATACATGGCTGATGACGACTAGGCGAGTGTTTGGGGTAAGGTGATTTTTAACTACTTCGACGGGGTTTCCTGGGTTGAGGGTGAGGGGAAAGGTGCAAACTTTGACACCAAATCTTCTACTAATTTCTTTGATACTAGCAATTACTCCAGGATGTTCGGCGTCACTGAGTAATATTTCATCATCGGGTTGCCATTCTATGCCCCAAAGGGCAATATTACAACTACCTGTGACATTTTCACTCAGGGTAATAGTTTCTATTTTACTGTTAGTTTCAAGGGCGATCGCACTTTTAACATTTTTGATATTGTCGTTAATCCAACTATTTATTTTTAAACCAAAAGGGCCTACTTTTTCAACATATTTATAAGTATTAATAATAGTCTCTAAGACTGAATCAGCAAGAATTCCTTGACCACCAAAATTAAAATAATGTTTATCTTCTAAACCTTTAAAACCTGTTCTTAATTCTTTAATATCCATAAAATGAGGGGTTGAAATATTTTCAACCCTTTTAAAGTTTAATTGTCAATTGTCCATTGTACATTGTCAATTTTAGAAGCCCTAGTCATTATCCCATTCTTCGGCCCCTAAAAGGTCGGAAATGCGATCGCGCAATAGAAAATCTTGCTCCTCGAGGTTTTTTTCTACCCCAACCCATTCCCGTGCAGGGATAAATTGAGCTACGCTATAAATGGGCTGATGACGACTTAGTACACCTTTTTCTACTAATGCCCTAATCTCGTCTCTAATAAACTCGAAGTTATATCCATAGGAGGATACAGCGGGAAAAATTTGAGTATTCATAATAATATGATTGCTTGTTTTCAGTTGCTACTAAAAAGTAATAACTTTTTGTTAAATTTTATACTTTTAATTTTAAAAGTCGCAACTTTTTGGCTGTTTTATTAAATTAATGGAAATACTTTAATCTGAATGTTATAATTGTCAACCATCATTTTTTTGATAATTCTTTTTTATGGATTTATTGCGATCGCTCCCCATTGGCTTATATATAGAAAAACCATTTTCTTGGCTTCATAGACTAGATCCGAGGGTAAAATTAGGATGGTTAATGAGTTTAATATTATCTCCTTTATTAGCCAATAGTTCATGGCGCATTTTTTTGGTAATCTTCTTATTATTAATTACTTGGTTATCTTTTATTCCTTGGCGAGTGCAAAAAAAACAAATAACTTGGTTGTTATTAGTAGGTATTTTGATATTTATTTTAACAGCTTTTGCTCCTGATGGATTAAGTATTAATTATCAACCTCGTTTGCCAGAAAGTGATATTAATATTAATCAACCCACTGACTATCAATATATCTTATATAGTTTTGGCAACTTTAATGTTACTAGAAGATCTTTTGATTTAGCCATTAGAGTAAGTACCTTATTTTTTACCTTAATTTATAGTAGTAATCTATTTTTATTAACCACCGCCCCCGAAGAAATTACCGCAGGAATTGAAGATTTATTATCTCCCTTAAATCGGTTTAAATTTCCCGTTACCGAAATGATTTTAACCCTCACTCTGTCCCTTCGTTTTATTCCTTTAGTATTAGAAGAAATCCAAAATTTAATTCGCTCTATTCGTACTCGGGCTATAAAATGGCGTAAATTAGGTATTAAAAAAAGTGTTCAAATATGGGTAATTGTCATGGAAAAATTGTTAGAAAATATTTTATTAAGGGCGGAACAAATTGCGATCGCTATGGAGTCTCGAGGATTTACAAACCCAAAAAACCACGAAGTTCAATGGCACGAATCCAGGATAAAAACTAATGATGTGGTCGCCCTATTTTTCTTAGTCATTTTTTGGTTATTTAGAGTGGCTATTGGACAAATGTAATAAAATAAATACTAAAGAAAATTATTAACAAAAATTATTTGTATCGAATATTTTTTAACTAATTTTAAAAATACTTATAATTAATAAATGTTGGAATAAAACGCTATCTGATGCAACAATATTCCTTTGATAATACTTTTAGAAAAGAAAATTATTTTAAACATCATTGAAGTAATTATACCGTATAAATTAATTATATTAAATACTCAGTTAAGGATATTTTAAGTATTTAAAAACATCTTATTCATGAAAAAAAAAATTTGATTATAAAAAATACAACTTACACTTATAAGAGAAATACATCATCCAGGAATAACCTTTATTAGCAATACTAAAAAAGCAGACGATAGATATTTTCTTGTAATATATAATCTTCCATAGATGATTATTAACAAATATTTTATTATTTTGATAGTATCTACTCTTTAACGTTAAGATAGACTCTCAAATAATATTTTACAGGTGGTCTTTATACAACTACACAGAGAAACAGAAAAATCAAACTTATTTTTAATCAGTATCAATGTGCTACTGGTACTACTTTATATTATTGGAATTAATGCTAGTCATCAATTTAGTACCCTTCAATCTGAAGTAGCTTCTGTGTGGTTTCCTTCCGCCATAACTTTACCCCTCGTATTAAAGTATGGTATTCAGGTTTTCCCCGGTATAAGTTTAGCGTCTATTATCGGGCTTACCCCTTCATTACAAAGAATTAGCCCTGACTTATCATTTTTTAGCTTTGCTTTTATCCAGATAAGTTGTGCTTTAGCTAACTGTTTTCAGCCCATAATTGCTACATGGATAATTAGAAGATTTGCGGTTAGTAAAGACGTTTTTATCAATACTCAGTCGGTTTGTGTCTTCATTGGGGCGGTAATTTTATCGCCGATTATTTCAGCTTTAATGGGGGTTTCTGCGTTATTGATTTTAAATATCATTACTTTGAATGAATACTCCTATTCTTTGGTTACTTGGTGGTTGGGTAGCGCATTAGCCCACTTAATTTTTTCCCCTACCATTATGTTATGGAATAAAAAAGATGTTATGTCTCCTGGCGCAACAAGGGGAGAAGTTTTAATTTTAATGGTGATTGTTTTTTGTACTTGCAGTTTAACTTTTATTTTGGGTTATCCTGTGGAATATTTAATTTTTCCGCCGATTATCTGGGCTGTTTTTAGGCTTAAAAGTTTTCATGCTAGTTTATTGGTGAGTATGATTGCTTTAATGGCGATTATTTCTACAAGTCGGGGATATGGTGCATTTGTCAAGGATTCTGTTAATTTATCTTTGATTTTATTGCAGTCATTTACTGGAGTAATTTCTATGGTAACTTTGATTTTATCGGCTATTTTGGCGGAGAAAAAAATAACTGAGAATAGGTTAAATGATACCTTAGAAAGTTTGGAAGAAAAGGTAAAAGAAAGGACGAAAGAATTAGAAATAATTCAGGCAAATTTACGTAATACTAATAGATTTTTAGAAAAAATAGCTTATGTTGATAGTCTTACTCAAATAGCTAATCGGGGATATTTTGAGGAGTTTTTACAACAACAATGGGATATGTTGATTAGGCACAAAAAGTGTTTATCTTTGCTATTGATAGATGTGGATTATTTTAAGCAATATAATGATTTTTACGGACATCTGCAGGGGGATGAGTGTTTAACGATGGTTGCTCAATGTTTACAGTCTGTGATTCGTAATTCTTCTGATATGGTGGCTCGATATGGGGGAGAAGAATTTATAATTGTGTTGCCTCATACTAATGTTGATGATGCGGTGGTGGTGGCCAAAAAAGTTCAAGGGGCGATCGCACTTTTAGAGATTCCCCACGAATCATCAGAGGTATCAAAATATCTTACCCTCAGTATAGGTATTGCCACTACCATTCCGAGTTATGAGGATAATCCCGATAATTTGATTCAAAAAGCCGATGAGGCTTTATATCTAGCGAAGCAAGAAGGTAGAAATCAATTTAAAACCTTTGTTTATCCCTAACACTTAACCGTGAATGGGAAATTATTGTTGTGCCTTAGCAGTTTTGATCATTTCCACGAGGGTTGTATGGGCATCCTTAGCATCGGCTAGGGTATGATCGAAATTAATCCTGACGGGGTTTTCAACTTCATTATTAACAGCAATATTCATGCCCTCATGGTCAATGGAAATCATGGTAGCACTTTGAACATCATTGATTTTAGCGAAGGCCTGAGCATATAACATTATAGCATCTTGATGATCATCATTCATATGTTTACAAATGCGATCGCTCACAGTTTGATCAATAATCTCACTCATTTTTAAAAAATTATTTATTGGTACAAATTAATTTTAATTGTCGTCCCCAATTCGTGCAATAAATTCGTTGTGTGTGCTAGTATCAGCAATAAATCCTTGGAAGAAAAGACGTTTATGGGTAAGGTTTTAGTCTTAAATGCCTCCTATGAACCGCTAAATATCACCAGTTGGAAAAGAGCGGTAATTCTGTTAATAAAAGGCAAGGCAGAACAATTAGAGCATCATAGCACATTTCTTTGTCACACATTCCCGTTACCCTCGGTGATTAGGTTACGGTATTATGTCAAAGTCCCTTATAAAGAAATTCCCCTAACTCGTAAAAATATTTTAGAGCGCGATCGCCACTCATGTCAATATTGTAATTATAGAGGGGAAAAACTAACACTAGATCACGTAATTCCTCGCTCTAGGGGCGGCCCCGATAGTTGGGAAAATCTAGTTACAGCCTGTGTAAGATGCAACATTAGGAAAGGAAATCGAACTCCTAAGGAAGCTCAAATGCCCTTACTGGTTCAACCCAGAAAGCCTTACAGTAGTTTACACTTTGAAATAGTTAAATGTACCAAGGATAACCTTAACCATGAATGGAGAAAATATGTCATTGGCATTTAATAAATCAGTGAATCAAAATATACCTTAGTTCAATTAATTGAACGATAAACTGTTAGCCTTGTAATTCATCGCAAGGCGAGTGATGATATATTTGCTGGGTATTGCTGATTTTAGCGATGATTTCTCATGGAGAAAGGGAACAAGCAATAGTGATACTATTGTAAAGTCTCAATCTCTGGTGTTATTTAATTATATTTCATACCATCATTAAGCAATGCCATTTTCTGAAGAGGATTTAGCATAACACCAATTCCACCCAGAGGAGTAAACATCAATCTGTATTTAGGCTTTAGTGTAATTTATTCCTCATTCATTAATCACTACCAAGGGTTTGTAGCAAAAATAGCCTTGGTTTAAATTGAGAATGGGGAATAGTTTTCCATAACTAACGGTTTTTCCTAAACTGTCAATATTCATACACCGACAATTATAAAATTTTGCTAAAATTTAACATTATGACATCAAGACAGATAAACCCATAAAATAAGGATATATGCAGGAAAATGGTTTCTACTACTTCTCAAATTATTTTGCTGGTAGATGGTTACAACATAATTGGGGCATGGAATTCCCTTAAACGCATAAGGGATAAAAACGGCTTAGAATATGCCCGACAATCTTTATTAGACACCCTCGTTAACTATACTGGTTATAAAGCGCTAGATACTAAAGTTGTTTTTGATGCCCACTATCAAAAAACCCCAGGATATAAAGAAAAATATAGCGATCGCCTTTGGATACACTACACATCATACAACGAAACAGCCGACAGCTATATCGAAAAATATTGTGCCTCCTTTAAACGCAAAAATCCCGACACTAGCACCAGAATTATAGTCGCCACCTCCGATCAAGCCCAACGTCATACCGTGGTAGGATATGGGGCAGAATGGATGTCAGCTCAACTCCTTGCCAAAGAAGTTGACACAACCCACAGAAAAGAAAAACGCAACCATCGCTCCCGTAACAAATCCCAGGGGCGTTTTTTATTCAATTCCCTTGATAGTAAAACCCAAAAAGCCCTTACCCAAATGCGCTTTGGTACTCATCAATAATTAAGACTTGATTTTTTATCTATATAATGTTAATATAGTATTCGGTCTTGTTTAAAGCGGACGTGGCGGAATTGGTAGACGCGCTAGATTTAGGTTCTAGTATCTCTGATGTGAGAGTTCGAGTCTCTCCGTCCGCATTCTAAAGGAATGTATCAAAGTTTGGTGCTATTGTACATTAACAAGTTAAATGACGTTGTAACAAATTATTTTCGTATTAATACCTTTTATGACGTGAAGAAAACAAGAGTTAATAAAAAATTTAACTTGCCATCATTAGTAGCGAAAAGCAAGAGCATTTTCCCATACTCAATTATCTTGGCTTGATATTAGTTTTCACCAAAGAAAATCTTCCTTCGGTTAAGCGATATTTTATCAACCTTCCGATTCCAAGACCCGTGTAGATTGTACCTTATGCTTTAAACAATCATTTATCTCTCACTATACAAATAGAAACTAGCAAAATGAATGTATGGGCAGAGCGAGACTCGAACTCGCATGACCGAAGTCGCCACATTTTGAGTGTGGTGCGTCTACCAATTTCGCCATCCGCCCTTGGTATGACCTTGACTATTATAACTAACTTTTTCCCTTTCTAGCAAGTCATAATATGTAGAAGAACGAGACCAACTTTCGATCGCCTTTGCCCGTAATATAGGAAGAGGATGGGTTAACTGAGCTGTTTGCATATCCTGAAGCATTTCACCGATGTCAGTATTGCTCATTTGTTGATAATCTTTCACCTGTTCCATAAAAGCATCTAAACTTAATTTAGAAGCCAAAGAAGGTGAGCCGCCCGTTAACTTCATCAGTACAGACATAACAATTTTAGGATCTTGAGCTACCAAGAGTGCCGCGCGATCGCAACTAAACTCAGCACAGCGTAACCATTGTAGCAACTGATTTTGCATCGACTGAGCCAAAAGACTACCCCAACTAGGTAACAAATTAGTAGCCAAAACAATTAAATTAGCAAGGGTAAGATATACCCCATGTTCACACTTCAAATGTCCTAACTCATGGGCTATTACCGCTTCAACCTCCTCATCCGTCAAAATTTCCAACAAAGAAGTATGAATCACCATAAAAGGTTTTTTCCCCCTAATAGCCAAAGTGTAAGCATTAGGAACAGGATTTTGTTTAAGATAAAGTTGAGGCGCATCTATATCAAGGATAGAAGAAGCATTTAACAAAAGTTGATGAAGATGGGGAAGTTGTCTTTCACTAATCAAAATACTAGAAGCAATATTATTTAAATAGAAAAAATCCTCTGCCACCGAACCCAAAATACCTCTCATGGCAATATCTAACCCCGGTAACTGTTTAAGATTAGTGGTTGCCTGTAAATCAAGAGGATGTCGAAAATCATCAGCCTTTAAACCTATTAATTGCGTTTTCATAATCTTTATCTTTCGGGGGACAAGTCATCTTATATTTTATCCTAGTCAAAATAACTTCCGTTATGACAACCTAGTCAAAATACCCAAAATCTTCTTAGAAGTAGGAGTTAACAAAGTACGCCGATAAGCATCCGCCGCCTTTTTAATCGCATCAGCTTGGGTAGGATAAGAATGAATCACCGACGATAAACCATTTAAACCCACCCCATTAACCATCGCCGCAGTTATTTCCGAAATCATTTCCCCTGCATGGGATGCCACAATGGTAGCCCCTAAAATTTTATCCGAACCCTTGGAGTGGATTATTTTTACAAAACCTTCCTCCTCCCCATCCACGATCGCCCTGTCAACCCCATTAAACAAAACTTTGATAACATTATATTCAATGCCCTTATGCTGTAAATCCCCCTCAGACATACCCACATGGGCAATTTCAGGATCAGTAAAAGTAACCCAAGGAATCACCAAATCACTAAACCTCGACTTACCCAACCCAAAAGGAGAAAACAGAGTATTCTTAATCACAATCCGTGCCATGGCATCCGCCGTATGGGTAAATTTGAACTTACTGCAAATATCCCCCGCCGCAAAAATTTTCGGGTTAGTAGTCTGTAAAAAATCATTCACCACAACCCCCCTACGGTTATCATATTCCACCCCCACCGCTTCCAGGTTCAAACCCTCCACATTAGGCGCTCTTCCTGCCCCCATCAAAATCTCATCCACTATTACCGAATCTTCCCCCCTATCCGAGCGATAATATATCTTTTTACCCTCCTCCGTATTTTCCACCCTGATGGGTTGAGCCGATAAAATTAAATTAACTTTCTCCCTAATCAAAGTATCTTCAATAATTTTCGCTGCTTCCTCATCCTCCTTATTCAAAAGATGGGGATACTTATGGATTAAGCTAACTTGTGAACCCAACCTATGAAAAGTTTGGGCTAATTCACAACCAATGGGCCCCCCTCCTATCACCGCCAACCGAGGGGGTAATGTTGTTAGAGAAAAGATGGTTTCATTGGTAAAAAAACCTACCTCCTCAATGCCTTCTATTTTGGGAGTAACCGCCCTTGCCCCTGTCGCAATCACCGCTTTTTTGTAGCTTAATGTTTGTCCATCCACTTCAATGGTACTACCACGTAAAAAACGAGCCTCCCCCAAAAAAACATCAATGCCCAAATTTTGAAACCGAGTTGCCGAGTCATGGTGACTAATTCCCGCTCTCAATTTACGCATCCTTGCCATTACTTGAGGAAAATCAACGGTAACACCATCCACATTTACCCCCAAATCAGGGGCTTTGAGCATCTCCCCAATCACCTTCGCCGAACGAATTACCGCCTTAGAAGGTACACAACCAAAGTTGAGACAGTCTCCCCCCATCAGATGCCTTTCCACGAGAGCAACCTTTAAGCCTAAATCTAATCCTGCTGCCCCTGCCGCCACCACTAACCCTGCCGTACCTGCACCGATGACCACCAGATCATACTTTTCTTGGGGGGTGGGATTTTGCCAATCTGGGGGGTGTACATGGGATATTAATTGTTGGTTATATTCATCCATGGGAGGGATGTTGATGGATTGCTGTGTATTCATGGTGAGTTTTTTTCTATTTGGTGGGTTCTAATACTTTATTGTCAAGGGCTTTTCTGGCTATTTTTGTGACATAAATAGTTACGGCCACGGTGGCAATGAAACCGATAATTCTGATTGCCCACTCTACAGTGGGGTTACTGGGGGTGTCGGTGCCGATGGTGGCGATATTTCCAGCTAATGAGCCGATATAGACATACATAATGGTGCCTGGTATCATGCCTACCGAACCGATAAAATAATCTTTGAGAGATACCCCTGTGACTCCGTAGGCGTAGTTAAGAAGATTGAAGGGGAAAACGGGTGATAAACGGGTTAACAGTACAATTTTTAAGCCTTCTCGCCCTACGGCTTCATCGATGGCTGCAAATTTTTGGTTGCCTTGTATTTTTCCAGCTACCCAGTCTCGGGCGATATATCTACCAACTAGAAAGGCAAGGGTAGCGCCGATGGTTGCCCCAACAAAGACGTATATTGAACCTAAAACCACTCCGAAGACGACTCCTCCCCCAAGGGTGAGAATGGAACCGGGTAGGAAGGCTACTGTAGCTATTATGTATAACAGGATAAAGGCGATCGCCCCTAACCCCCCTAAACTATCAATCCACTGTAAAGCATCGAGTAACCATTGTTGAGGATTAAAACCGCCCCCTGCTTCTTGGGCAAATAGAGGATTAACATGAAAAAATAGGGTCAAAATAAGGGTAGAAAAAGTTAACATAATTAACTGAGACAATTTAGATATTTTACTTGTTACTGTCTTAACACTTTTTGTTAATGGTGACATGATTTTTTTCTCCATTTTCAAGGTTATGTTTGAGGGCTTTTTTAGCTAATTTGTTAAGATATACAGTGAGTAACAGGGTAGCAATTAATCCGATTATTCTTAAAATTAAAAACATTATATGATGATCATTGTTATCTGAATAATAAGATTGATTAACACTGCTTAAATCAACTGCTAAAGAACCCAGATAAACATAGGCAAAAACTCCAGGAAATATTCCTAAAGAACCGATGAAATAGTCTCGGAATGAAATATCGGTTATTCCTAACAGGTAGTTAAGTAAATTAAAGGGAAATAGGGGAGATAAACGCATCAAAAGCACGATTTTCCAACCTTCTTGAGTTACTGCTTTCTTGATCGCCTTAATTTTTGGATATTGATCCAGCTTTCTTAGTACCCAATTACGACAAAAATAACGTCCTAATAAAAAAGCAAAAATAGCTCCTAAAATAGCGGCAATAGATACATAAATTGTTCCCCAAATTACCCCGTATAAACAACCTCCTTTCATGGTTAATAATGAACCTGGAATGAATAAAAGAGTCGCTATATTATAGATGGCAATAAAGAGGATAAAACCCCAAAAACCCATTTCCTTAATCCCCGTTAACATTTGATTCCATAGTGGGGTAGGATTAAGGTAGTGAATTGTTATCAAGGCAAGTAAACTTAATCCAAAAATTATCAGCCACTTAATTTTAGTAAACTTGTTGCTCTTAATAGAAGATTTAGAATCCATATCTTCGTGATATTCCATCAATTGATTTATCAAGAATACGAACTCAATAAGAAAATGGATTTAAAAGTTTTGAAAGTTTCAAATAAATAATGTTATGACGATGAAAGGAATTTTTATTAAAATAACCTTTAAATTATTTCCAAAAAGTATAATTCCACTTTCAATGATTTTGTAAAAGGATTTAGGGGTTATCAAATTGAAACTCAAAATGTTCTTATAAGAACATTTTTAACTTTGAAAAAACTAAGATATAACTAATTCTCCCATAATTAATAGGGTTACAAATATAAATAATATACCCATAGCCCTTTCTAGTTTTTCCTGAGATAATTTTGTGGCAACAATTGAACCAAACTGCGCACCTATTAACACTCCTGGAGCTGTAAATATAACGATATTAAACACCATTTGTAATTCCTCGCCCCCTGCTTGGGCAAATTGAATAACATGACCAATGGATGCAATTAGGGCAGTGATAGCGACGATAAATACGCTAGTGGCGATCGCAACGGGGCTTGGTACACGGCATCTTTGCAGGAGATAAAATCCGTTCAATTGACCTAAACCAGTAGATACCATCCCCAAAAATAAAGCCCCTATACTTGCCAATAAACTTCCTTCAATGCGGTTATAGATAGTATAACAGTATGTTTTGCCATTTTTGTCTGTAATACAGGTTTGAGGTTCTTTTTCTTCTTGGGTGGTTTTTATATCTTCATCCAATAATTCTAAGGTATGTTGATCGGGAGATTTCAAAAAACTGGTGGCAATGACAAATAAACCAATTGCTAAAATTCCTTTAAGGACATCGGCAGGAATAATATTACCAAACCATGTTCCCACTAAAGCCATGGGAATACTAACCAGTAAAAGCATTCTGCCCAATTTAAAGTCAATTAAGCCTTTGCGAATATAGGCAAATAAACCACTGGAAAAACCAAAAACCTCGGTAATTAAACCGATACCGATGGCTACTTCTGGGGGTAACTTTAAGGCAATGAGAAACAAAGGAGTAAAAAAAGTAGCCCCTTCTACCCCCGAAGCCATGGCAATGGTGGCGATGCCGATGGCAGTGGGAAACAAATACCAATATTCTAAATTCATTAATCGTAATACCAAGTTCGCTAACTTCGTTATAGATAGATTGTACCTTCCCCGTTGCCCCACCGTGTAATGAATTACACGGCTAACGGTAGTTCGTTCAATAAATTGAACTAAGATATTGATATTGCTAATTTGTAAGTGATCAAGCGGACTTGATATAAATCCTTTTTTGCTTGGGTTTCGTATTTTTATTAAATGAATGTATCCCTATTTTGTAAAATAATCGGTTAATTACCATGCTGTCAAATCGGACAGATGCAGAACTTTTTGAACAGTTGCGCTCAGGCAATATTTCCGTTTTGGGAATTTTCTATGAGCGTTATGGTGAAGTTGTCTATCGGGTAGCGTTGCGTATGTTGGGCAATACTCAAGAAGCGGAGGATTTAACCCAAGAGATTTTCCTTTATTTTTCTAAAAAGGGAAATTATGATGAAAGTCGAGGCTCAATGCTGGTGTTTTTGGTAACGATGACTCGCTCACGGGCGATTGATAGACACAGGCAAAAAAGTTCTTATCGTCAAAGGATTCTCAAATGGTTTAATAATTCTCCTTCTCAGGAATATAGTGGTTTGATGGATAAAGTTGCTCTAAAGGAAGTGTCACACAAGGTTAGAAAGGCGATCGCCCGTTTACCGATGCAACATCAACAGGTATTAGAAATGGCGTATTTTGACGGCTTGAGTCAATCGGAAATTGCCGAAAAATTAAATATGCCCCTCGGCACGGTGAAAACCTATAAACGCAAAGGATTATTGAAGTTGAGAGAGTTATTACAGGAGTTAGTAAATTAGTGATGAAAGATTTTAAAGAAGAAGAAATCAAGGAACTTTTGGCCAGTTATGTGTTGGGTGATTCTACCCCCGAAGAAACATCCACGGTGCATCAGTTATTGCAATCTAAACCTGAGTTACAAGAGGAAATTGAAAGCCTACAAAAAACCCTTGCCCTTTATCCCCTTGCCTTACCTGAGGTGGAGTTACCCAAGACACTGGGCGATCGCATCTTAGCCCAAGCAAAACAAGAAAATCAAATAATTCCAAAAACTACAACCATAGTTAAACATCGCCCTTTACCTCTAATTTTTAGCGCCATTAGCGCCATGTTGATAATAGTTTTAGGGGGTTATAGTTATGGTTTACAAAGACAAGTTGCCAGGATGGATAAGGAATTACAAGAATATCAAAGTGCGATCGCCCTTCTACGTCAAAAAAATAATAACCTAGTTTCTCTCCAAGGTACAGAATCCAATCCTCAATCATCAGGTAGTTTATTAGTTAATACCGACGCAGATACCATCATGGTAATAACTCAAAATTTATCCCCCATCGCTGAAAACAAAGTATATCGTCTTTGGGGTATTGTGGACGGTGAAAAAATATACTGCGGAGAATTTAAACCCGATTCCCAAGGTAATAGTTTGATAAAATTTCCCTTAGATCCAGATATGCTCAATCCTTCCCAAATAGTAATTACCCTCGAAAACTCAAAAAGTGATTTATCTCCCCAAGGACAACCTGTTATGGTTAGTAATTTGTAAAGTATATCAAATCTGACCTTCAGGATAAACATAAATAATATCAACTCCCCTTGATCACTTACAAATTAGCAATATCAATATCTTAGTTCAATTTATTGAACAATAAATTATATGAAATACTTAAATGTTTACGACAAATAAAATCTCTCAAATAAAATCCCAGCCTAATTAACCTCAATTTAGGTTAAAACCCTTTCCGATTCCTTGTATAGATTTATGGGTGCTGAATCCATTTATTTCCAAACATAAAAGTTCAATTCATTGAACGAAAAATCCGTAGCCTTGTAATTCATTACAAGGCGGGAAATACTGAAGTTAATTATATTTATAGCAATCTTTTTTATATTTCATATTATTAGCCGTATAATTCATTACACGGTGGGGCAACGGCGAAGGTACAATCTATCTATAACGAATTCCGTCAACTTGATATAACTTAACTTGAAGCCTTTGAGCTTTAGGTTATTTTTTAAATTATCAACTATCTTTTTTTTGTAAAAATGCAGTGAGATAAACTAGACTTCCATTAACAAAACCATTATAAATTTTACTATTTTTTACCCCCGCAAATTCAGAAAAAGTGTGACGCAAAATTTTAGGTACATTATTATTTATTTTTTCTTTTTTTAGTTGATCAATTAATTCTAAAGCCTTAATTACATTAGTTGTAATATCCTGTTTTTCTACTAAAACTAAACCAGACTTATTCAAACTATTTTCTAATTTTTCCAGATCATTTACAGGACGCAAATCAGCCCATGAGAATAAACCATCAGGCTTTAAAACTCTGTGAACTTCTGCTAAAAATTTATCCATAGAACCATAACAATGGGAAGATTCCACATTTAAAATTACATCAAAAGAATTATCTAAAAAAGGCAAATTCTCACTGTCACCCTCTTGATAAGATAAATTTGGTAATTTATATAGTTGTTTTGATAAAGCAATATTTTCTTGAGCAATATCAATCCCAATAATCTGCATTGGGGATAAATATTTGGCAATAAAAAAACTACCTCCACCCCTACCCGAACCAATCTCCAATACTTTTTTATGTTGTAGATTCGTAATACTAGCAACTTTTTGATAAAGTTGAATAAAATATTTATTTTGTGCTTCTTCTAAAGATAAATTGATTGGTTTTAATTGATGATCAATATCAGCAAAACCATAATTCATAAATTCCCAATCTTCTTTTTGATATGATTTAGCTAAAAAATCATACCATGAACGCCATAATCTTCTTTTTATTTTAGGAGAAATTACCGTTAAAAATATAAATAAGTTTTCCATCATATATTTCTAAACTTTCTTTATTAGCAACAGAAAACTTTATAATATCATCACTTAACCTTTAATTTAATCCCACCATAAACAAACTTTTTTCTTTACTTTTAAAACATTCTCTAAAATTTGCAAACCAAAATCTGGACTATTCATCTCAACCCCTTGTAATAAAGGCTTGAGTCGTTCATCTATTTTCTGCCCCATTGTTAATATTTCATCCATACAACCGTATCCTTGATCAATTATATCGGGGCAAAATTCATAAATTTCCTCAGCCATAATTCTTACATTATTTGGTAAATTGTGAAAATATACTGTTAATGTATCATAACTAACATTACTAATGGTTATTCCGAATTTCTGATCCCAATCCAGAAGTTTAACTATAATATCTTCGGTGGTAACATCATAATTTATACCATTAGTTTGATATATTTTTATGTTTTCTAAATTAACCATTTTAAATTTATTTTTTTAACCTAATTATTATTGGTTTTATTTGTATTCTAAGTATTAATGTAAAAACAATAATATAATAACTTTATTATATGATTAATTATATTTTTTAAGGTATTGATGTTTTTATTACAGTAAAATTATAATCTGAAAGTAGGGCATAAAATTAACCTCTAATTCCTTGAATATAAGCTCTGGTAATTTCTGATTGGGGATGGTTAAAAATTTGTTCGATAGTGCCAAATTCTGCCAAAGTGCCGATATTATTTTCAGTCCAAAATAAAGCCCCATAATCACCGATTCTCTTGGCTTGGGCGAGGTTATGGGTGACAATTACCACGGTATATTTATCTCTCAAACTGGCGATTAAATCTTCTACAACACCGCTGGAAATGGGATCAAGGGCGCTACAGGGTTCATCAAATAGTAACACTTCTGGCTCTAATATCAAGGCTCTGGCAATACATAATCTTTGTTTTTGTCCTCCTGATAAGGATAGGGCATTTTGATGCAGTCGATCTTTTATTTCTTGCCATAAACCAACATTTTTTAGGCTTTTTTCGATTAAATATTCAATTTTATTTTTATCTTTTATACCATGTTCTTTGAGGGGAAAGGCAAGGTTTTTATATATAGAAAAAGGAAAAGGATTAGGTTTTTGGAATATTGTACCTATATGACGACGAAGGTTAAGGGTATCTATTTTTTTACCTAAAATGGGTAAACCATCCAAACGAATATTACCTTCAATGTGAGTATTAGGAATCATATCCACCAAACGATTAATACAACTCAAAAAGCTACTTTTGCCACAACCAGAAGGCCCTATAAGAGCAGTTATTTTTCCTCCATGGATGGGTATATTAATTCCTTTAAAAGCAGGTTTTTTATGATAAAAAAGTGACAAATTATCTATATTTAAAGATGGTAAAACAATATTTTGTTTTGATGAATTAGACATTTTTATTATGAGCAATAGAAGTTACATTTAAAATTATTTTGGCAATAAAATTAATCAGGAAAAAAAGCATCAATAACACCAAAGCTGAACCATAAGCATTATCATCACCACCACTAACATTCATACTCAAATCAAAAATATGAATCGATAAACTGCGCCCCGAATCCATCAAAGATTCAGGCATTCTGTCCACATAACCGCTGGTAAAAATTAAGGCAGCGGTTTCGGCGATCGCCCTGCCAACCCCCAACACAAACCCGACGATGACACTCCCCACCGCAGAGGGTAAGACAATCCGCCATAAAGTTGCCCGTTGAGATATGCCCAACGCCGCCGCCCCCAAACGATAATCGAGGGGAACGTTTCTCAGTCCTTCCTCGGTGGTGCGAATGAGGATGGGTAATACCATACAAGCAAGGGTTAAACCTCCCGATAAAATGGAAAAACCTAAACCTAATTTAATAGTAAAAAAAGCATTGCCAAACAAACCAAAAACAATGGAAGGAACACCAGCCAAAATATCTAAGCTACGCCTAATTAAAACTCCTAAAAAATTATTTTGTTCTGTAAATTCTGTCAAAAAAATAGCCGTGCCAACTCCCAAAGGTAAAGCCGTTACCATGGTTACGAATAAAATCAAAAAAGTTGACACCAAAATAGGGGCAATACCGCCCTCCCTACCAGCATTTAATGGCTGAGAAAATAAAAATTGCCAAGATATTTTACCCCGACTATTGATAATAATATCTCCTAAAAACCAACTAAAAAATACCACAATAATCAGAGCCATTAACCATAATGAAATGCTAATTAATAACCCCTCCCTTTTCTTATAACTTAACATTTTGATCCCTCATAATTTCTGCTATTAATACCATAAGGGCGATCGCACCCATCAACCATAAACCACTGACAAACAAAGCCGAACGATGATTCCCAGTGGCATACGCCATTTCGAGGGCGATATTTGCCGTCAAAGTACGCACAGGGGCAAAAAAACTGTCAGGCACTTGTACCACATTGCCACATACCATCAACACCGCCATCGTCTCCCCCAATGCCCTTCCCGTCGCCAAAATAAACCCCGTCATCACCCCCGATTTTGCCACAGGTAATATTACCCCCCAAATCATCGCCCATTTTGACAAACCCAGTGCGATCGCACCCTGTCGATACTCCCAAGGTACTTCCTCAAAACTAGCCTCCGCCGTCAGGGCAACCGTTGGCAAAATCATCAAAGTAAGAATAACCATACCAGCCAATAAACTCGTACCAGGTGCCTGAAACCGATTAATCAATGGTACTAATACCACCAAACCCCAAAAACCATATACCACCGAAGGAATACCCGCCAACAACTCGATTAACTGACGATAAACATAAGCCACCCCACGAGGCGCATAATATTGAGTAAAAATAGCCGAAGCAACCCCCAAAGGAATCGCCAAAAAAACCGCCCCCACCGTCACCGACAAAGTCCCCAACAACATCGGTATCAAATTAAAAAACTGCTCTTGGGGATGCCAAGAAGGATCTAGAAAAAAAGCTCCCCATCCCACCTCCTGCAAAACCGTCGAGGCTTCAGAAAACAAAAATACCGTGATTACCACCACAATAATCCCCGTAATCATCGCAATGATAGTGAGTAACCAACGCCATAGCAAATCACCGTGAGAGGGTGACAAAATCCTGTTTTTTAATGAGATCATGAACTTCCGCCGATTGACTATAATTAATAAAAGTTTGAGTTAAAAAATCCTCCTCACCATTCGTTACCAAATTAAGAGGACGAGATAAAGGAAAGCTACCATTAGCAACATTATCCCTAGTTGCCCCAATTTCATCGAGAGGAAGCAATTTAATTGGTACATTATTATTAATACTAAATTCCGCCGTGCCGATAGATACATAACCAATAGCAAAAGAGTTTCCCTCAACGGTTTTAATACCCTGTTGATTATCCCCAATCACCACAGAAGGCTTTATCTGACTATTAGTAAGGACAAAATAATCTAAAAATAGCTCCAAAGTAGAGCGCCCCTCCGCCTTATTTACCACCGTAATGGGGGCATCCTTTCCTCCCACCTCCTGCCAGTTGCTAATTTCCCCCGTGAAAATTTGCTTAACTTGCTCATCGGATAAACTATCAATAGGGTTGTCTTGATGAATGATAATACCCACCCCATCTTGAGCGATACTATGAAACGATAAATCATCTTCCTCTGGGGTAATGCCACGGGAAACCATGCCAATATCTGCAATACCATTGCGCACATCACTAATGCCACGGGATGAGCCTCCCGTTTGTACATCGATACGCACATCAGGATTTTCCCCTTCAAACTTTTTCCCTATCTCCGACACCAAGGGAGCAACAGTGCTTGAACCTGTAATAATCAATCTCCCTGTTAGTATATCGGTATTCGCCGAATTAGTTACCGTATTTTGTTGGCATGATTGCAAAGTAAGAGGTGCAATTATCCCCAGAGAAAAAATTTGAATAGCTTTTTTTGAAATCATAATCACCTATCCTCGATTTGTTGAGATGTGCTAACTCAAAGCACCACCACAACTCGAACCACTCCCTGCCGTGCAACCATAACAATAGGGTGCAGTTTGTACCTTTTCTATGACATCCAAACTATCCATTGCCAGTAACTTAGCAACCGTCAAATCTTCACCATCATCGGTTTTAGCAGGTAAATTTTCCATCTGGTTAAAATCACAGTCATAAACATTACCTAAGTAGTCAATAGATAATTGATTACGACACATTAAATTATTAATCGTAGTGGGATTAAAATTAGACTCTAAAAAAGATAAATAATCATCAATGAAGCCCTGTTTTTCCAAGAAAACTTTAGTTCTGCCAATGGGCAAATTAGTAATGGTTAAAAGGTTATTAAAATTAATCTCAAAATGTTCTTGTAAGAACATTTTATAAGCTGTTTCCAATTTATATTGATCCGCCGTCAAAGAAAACTTTGTAGTAGTAGGTAAAGGAGGATTATAAACCAAATCTAAAATCAAATCTGGATCTGTTCCATAACCCAAATCATTGAGCCATTGAATAGCTTTAATAGATTGATCGTAAACTCCCTTACCTCGCACTTTATCTACATTATCTTCTAAATAGCAGGGTAAAGAAGCCACAATCCTAACCTTGTTTTCTCCACAATAGACAGGAATATCCTCAAAACCTTCCTCAAAATAGATAGTCAAATTTGAGCGCACAATAATCTCTTTGTTATATTGCCTTGCAGTGTCCACCAAGGGCTTAAAACCGTAATTTAATTCGGGTGCTCCTCCAGTCAAATCTACTGTTTGTATCTGAGGAAATTTAGCAATTAATTGTTGTAGTTGTTCACAAATTTTGGGGGTTAATTCCTCTGTACGTTTTGGACTTGCTTCCACATGACAATGACGACAAGCAAGGTTACATTTTTTCCCTAAATTAATTTGTAAAACGGTTATTTTATCTTTAAGTAAAGGCGTTTTTATTTTCTGATTAAAAGGAGTTATTGTAGTGATTGTATTTACAGTCATATTTATTGATTAATTTTTTATTAATTTGGTCACAGAGTATAGATAAAAGTAGGTTTTAAAGTGTATTACCATTAAATTAAAAACAAATAATACCAAATTTAATTAGTCAATTTTAGTATTATCCAACGTGTAACTATTTACGATAAATAATTATCATCTTTTGCCTGTTCCCCGTTCCCTGTTCCCTACTCTAATGATTACATCTTTTCATTAACCCCTAATTAACAACAACCTCCACCGTCATAATGCCATGTGGAATCAGTGATATAAATATCAGAAAATTCGTTTAATTTGGCGGCGGTTTTATCACATACAGAAGCCGGTACTCCTTTAGTTAAAATATGTCCTGCATTGTCATCAAAATGATCTAAATCACCATGATAAATGGCTGTTTTTCCTGTAAAAATACAAGCCCCATCATCGGCAATAGGTACTTTAAAAGATACGGTATCTAAACTTTCTAATAACAGGGGTTTTTCTAACTGATAATTATTAGTGTCTAATAAACGGTAAGGGCGACGGGTACGAATTTCTACCTGCCCAAAACCTGTATCAATTAAATGTTTGATATATTGGTTATAAGTCAGCGCCCCTGATAAGCACATGGCGCGTAAACGTTCATCCTGTCTAAGATGGGAGGGTATGGGTTGGGTGGCGATGGGATCACTCATTAACAATTTTCCCCCCGGTTTTAAGACTCGATAAACTTCCTTGAGGGCTGTGGCTAAGTCTTGGGGTTCAAAAATATTAAATAGACAATTTTGGGCTACCAAATCAACGGATTCATCTGCTACGGGTAAGTTAAAGGCATCTCCTTCTCGGATTTCTACAAATTCTTCTTGAAACCATTCATTAAGGTTGGTGGCTTGTTTTAAATTCTCCCTTGCCACATTTCTCATGGCTTCTACAGGCTCAACGGCAACAACTCCCCCTTGGTGACGGCTAAAATAGGCAAATTGCAGAGCTTCCAAACCGCCCCCTACTCCTACATATAAAACGGTGGGATTGTTGGCTAATTCGTTGGGGTGTACCGTTGTACCACAGCCGTAGTTCATTTCTTGCATTTTGCAGGGAATTTTTAATCCTGGTAGTTGTAATGAACTGCTTTGGACGCAACATAAACCCACTTCGGGGGTTTGAGCGACTTCAGAGTAAAATTGGGCTGTGGTTTCTAAATAGGTCATAGGGTTGTGTAATAAATTTCTAGCTATGGTAGATACGAACCTAATACAAAAAAGGTTTTAACTTAGATGATCATAACAATGATTTGATTATCAAAATCTTAAAAGAGTTGGGATGTTAAGAAGGTTGGCGGTGAACACCCCATCGCAAAATAAATTTGATACACTGAAAAAAGATGAGAGTTAAATATATATTCATCCACACTGATTTTATGAAAAAGCATATTACGACACAATCTCTGAATTTTAAAAAGTTTTTTCTTGCTTTTGCCACAGGTACTTTTTTGCCTTTGTTAAACCCCATCGCTACTCAGGCGGAAATGGTGGATAGTCCTAAATCGGTGGTGGATGAGGTGTGGCAAATTGTCCATCGAGAATATGTGGATGGAGATTTTAATCAGGTTGATTGGCAAAGGAAAAGAACGGAATTACTAAGTAGGGATTATCGTAATACTCGTCAAGCCTATGAGGCCATAGAAGGGGCGCTGAAGGATTTAGGTGATCCTTATACCCGTTTTTTAGCTCCCGATCAGTTTGAAACCCTTACGAATCAGACATCTGGTCGGGTATCGGGGGTTGGGATTCGTATGGCCATTGACCAAAGAACCCAAGATTTATATGTGGTGGAAGCTATTCGTAAATCTCCCGCAGCGGAAATGGGTTTGAGAAGGGGCGATCGCATCGTACGCATTGACGGTAAACCGACGGCTTTAATGGATTTAGAACAGGCATCGGAAGCGATGCAGGGAGACAATGGCACAGATGTGCGTTTACAAATAGCCCGGCAAGGGGAGTCTAGTTTTGAGGTAGTAATCACCCGTGCGGAAATTCAAATCCCTGCGGTGGACTTCGGCATGAGAGAAGAAGGAGATTTAAAAATTGGTTATATTAAATTAGAAGAATTTAGCTCCAACGCTTCTGCACAAATGGAAGAAGCGATCACCAGTTTACAGGAAAACAATGCCTCTGCTTTCGTCTTAGATTTACGAGGTAACCCCGGAGGGCTTTTATTTGCTAGTGTGGACATCGCCAGAATGTGGATGGAGGAAGGGGAAATAGTCGATGTGGTTGATCGCCGAGGGGGACATCGTCGTTTTCATGCTAACAATTCGGCCCTGACGGATCTTCCCCTGGTGGTTTTGGTGGATGGTAATTCTGCTAGCGCCAGTGAAATTTTAGCAGGGGCGCTCAAGGAAAATAATCGGGCGACGGTGGTGGGAACAAATACTTTTGGTAAAGGTACTGTACAATCAGTACACTCTTTATCTGATGGTTCTGGTTTGGCGGTGACTATTTCCCGTTATTTTCCCCCAAGCGGATTAAATATCAGTAAAAATGGCATCGCCCCCAATGTAGTCCAAAATATTAGCCGTCAACAACTATCCAATTTGAGGGATAATCCTTCTCTCATTGGCACATCTTCCGATCCTCAATATTACAGGGCTATTAGTGTTTTACGTAATCTGGCCACATCTTCCGTGGAACAAAATCCCCTCAGTAGAAATTATTAATCTTTTTCTGATGGTTGCCATGTGGCTGCCTTAATAACAATGGATAGTACACTTATATTATAAATAGACCAACCCGCATTCAATAAAAAAAGTGCGGGTTCTTTATATGTGCCGATCAAAAGTTGAATACCTGTCCAGAAGATACCTCCAACCGTCAGGACAACGATCGCAACTTGGGGAATAATTAAACGAAAATAGTTTCCCGATTGTCTTTCCTTTGGGGTTACTTTAAAGCTAAGGGGTTTACCACTAAAAACACTAATTACCGCCTGAATATATAAAGGAAAAAGGGCGATCGCATATTGCTCACTGCGCCAAAGTTCCCTTGCAGGAATACCCCAACTCGCCATCATAAAAGTAAGACGATTAAGCACAAAAGCGGGAACAAAATAAAAAGCAAAATCATTGTTAAAATCAACAACAGGCACTATCCCTGTATAAAAATAAACAATGGGACTTAACAAAAAAATAACAATCCCAAACCCAGAAAAATAACTATACATAGTTTGAAAATATTGTAACCTTTGCCCCAAGGTCAAACCCTCTTTCGTTAGGGGAGATTCCCTCAGTAACACCTGAATAGTACCCTGCGCCCATCTCAACCGTTGTTGCAAGGTAGAAATCAAATCATCAGGCGCAAGTCCGGCCGACAAAGGCTCATTGTGATAAACTGACCTCCACCCTGCACTATGTAACCTCATGGCGGTATTCATATCTTCAGTAATACTATTACTCGATACCCCCCCCACCAAATCAAATTCCTCCAAGCGAGATTGATCTTTCTGAAAATCGGCGGCAAAATTTTTTAAACCCACCATAATTAATGCTTCTCTTCTTAATACTGCGTTAGTACCCGTATAAAAAGCCGAATTCATACCATCTTTACTTTGTTGAATTAATCCATAGAAAAGATGAGCCTGATGACCGAAAGGATCTCCAGAAGGTAAATTATAAAAGGCTTGGGGGGTTTGCACAAAGGCAATCATATTTTCATAATATCGACCTGTCATCAAATTGTAGGAGAAAAAATAAGGAATTACCCTTTGTAAAAATTGAGCTTGAGGAATATGATCAGCATCTAAAGTTAAAATAAAGTCTCCTTTTGTGCTTCCAGAAAAAATAGCGTAGTTAATATTCCCTGCTTTGGCGTGGTGCGGTTTCCCTGGAGGTTTAGGACGAGCAATATAGTGACATCTTAATAGGCTACTTAGTTTTAATTCTTCTTTTTCTATGGTGTCTAATAATTCTGCTCTTTTTTTTACTAAGTACTGGTTTATGTGACTTAAACTAGGATTAAATTGTAAAACTAACTCCGTTAATCCTTTTAAATATCCTGCCATTATAGATTTTGTGGCGATTTCCTCCATGTTAGGAATGGCAGTATAGGATTTATAAAGGGTAAGACAGTTTCCTTGGTTACCCATAGAAATATAACTATAACTATCCATCACCTCAGCAATGGTTTTTAAGTGTTGTCCTTCTTCTTCATTAACGGCAGGTAGATTCGGACTTGTAAATAATTTATTGGTTTGGTAATGACGATTATTATCCCAAATTTTGATTTCAATACCATAGCTTAAAATAGTTAAATCTATTAAGGTTAAATATTTTTTCTCTATTTGTAAACTATTTTTGATAATTTGATGTTCAAATCCTTCTAATACTGCTAAATGACAGTCTTGCCACACTTCAGCTGGTACATATAAGGGCTTTTGTTTCTCAAACCAGCGTAATACTTTTTTGGTGTATTCTTTAGTAGGTTTAACTTTGATCCGAAATTTGTTGAGGATTTGTTGGGCGTTATCTAGCTCTGGGGTTAAGGTTTCTACTTGTTCTAGGTTGGCTAGTAATTGCGATCGCCTCTGGGAAATGGACTTAACCTCCTGTCTTAAACGGGGAGTTTGTAAATCTTCAATATTAAGTCTTTGACTCATGGCCCTCATTTCGGGAGAATTACCATCATCAAGGATATAAACTTTTAACTTTGATACGGGATAATCCATATTCAATGCCGCTCTTGCCGTCTTTTCGACCATTTCCACAGGTTCGTTATAACAGGTAATAAATACATCAACATTCGGAATTTGCTCCTCTGGCAAGGTTGGTTGAAGATATTTTAATGAACGTATGCGGCGCTCGAGGGGATTCCACAACCCAATAAAAAACATCACTCCCCCCACATAACAATAAATTTCCGCTAACAATAGAGGGATAGATAACCACAAGGCAGATACATTAATAGAATTAAAAATACGCCACTGTAAATACCAAGCCCCACAGATAAGGTTAATAATAATCAGAAAACGTAAAGGTCGTGTGCCTTTTTTTAAACGGGTTTCTAAGTTTCCTGAAAAACAATAATTATCTTCAACCATAATTTTTTTTTGATAATTTGATACTCTCTACCAATCAATTCAGGGGATTTGAACTTCAACCATCTAACTTACCCCCTAAAGGATTTTCTAACTAAAGGAGGTTGATATGTCCTCAATATCTCAACCAACAAACAAAATAATCAATACTCTAAGGATGCAAGAAAACTAATGTTATTTTGACTGATATTCAAAGGTACTTTATAACCTCGTCATAGCTTGACTAGATTTGGGGATTGGCAATGGTAGGTAACCCATTTCCCTGTTTTTGTTCCCTTATGGCTCTCCACCAAGGAGAATTAAGGTTAAAATTTTTAAGCAAAGTGGGTTGTTGCTCGGTAACATGATAAAGCAAGGATTGTAATATCAAACTATTAGTTTTAGCACTAAAACCTTGAACGGTTTCCCCATTCACTTCTCTGATGCCTTCCCTATAACCAAGGTTGTTATCATAGGCGTTTTTAACGGATTCCTTTAGCTGACGAGCATAATTATTGTCAGGAAAAAGGGCATTGTAGGCAAAAGCTGAACCTGTGTTGATAATTCTTTGCTCTGGGGAAAGGGATTCTTGGTTACTAAATGTGGCCCAGGGTTGATTATCTTTGCCGATAATGGTGCTATGGATAATATAAGGGGAAGTAGAAATCAGGCTCGTACCACTGGCGCTGAGTCTTCCTGTGCCTTGGTAACGTTTATTTTCTGCCTCTAGTATTCCTTCTAGGTAAGGTTTGAGGGGGGATTCTATTCCGAAGTATAAGCCGTATTGTAGTAAGGGGCTACTGAGTAGAGGATTATTTTCAGGAAGGGTTTGATTGACTAGGCTTTGAGTAGTGATGGGCAGAGAAATGCCTTCTATGGTTTGTGTCTGATATTGTCGATTTAAGTTGTTAATCTCAAAGCCCCACAGTTGAAAACCTTTTTCTGCTATTTCTTGATAGCCAATGTAGCTATTGGGATATACCCTAGTTAGATTTTGATTGTCTGTTTCAAGGGCGATCGCACTGTGAATCCTTTGATTTTGAATTACCCTTAAATAAGACCAATTAAGGACAATAGAATCAATAGACTCACCATAGCGAGGATAGCAAGATTTGAGATCATGGAGGGCTAAAAGTAATCTACCAACATCCAATCCAGACCAACCATTACCCATATCTGATAAGTTATTATTACCATAGTCCACTGGTTGCAAAGTTCGCACATTGTAACCCCGATGGGGCAATTCCCCCGCAAATAAAGGTAATTTTCCGAGCGCCCCTAAAAACATTCTCATTCTTTCTTCAAATACTTCATTGCTGATAATATCTAAAGATTCTGCGGCCTGTAATGCCATAAGATAATCCCCCATGCCCCATAAACTTGTGGCTCTTACATCGGTGCGATCGCGCACTAACCCCGTACTAGGTTCATAATGGGATTCAAAATATTTCCACGCCCTTTGGGCAATTATCCTAGTTTCCTCATCCCAACGGTTACCATTAATGCCATAGCAATTTCCCCCGAAAACTCCCCCAATGGAGGGAATAGGTTCAACCTCTATAACGCCCCTATTTTCACCAGCACAAGCCAAAGGAGAAGGATAGTTACTCATTACCTTAATCCCTTCAGGATTGCCAACCGAGCTACTCACCACAGGATTACGGATTAAAGGGCGATCGCCCCTAGCCTTATAATAAAGCATCTCCAAAATTAAACCATTAGTATTAGCCGTCAAAATAATATTCTTACTACCATCTTCCTCAAACTCCCCAGCATAAAAACCACCACCATTAGGACTAATCATCCCCGATGCAAAAGCCCTTAACCTATTGCCATACTCACTCTGAGGAAAAAGATAATGTAAACCCAAAGCCGCCTTAGTGCTAATAGTGCTCCACTGAGGATACTGCATATTATCCTCCGTAATAGTAGTCCAAGCATTACCATTAGCATAAATGGAATTATATAAAAAAGAAGGTACATTAGGATCTTTATCTTCCCTTAAAATATTATCTTCCGTCACCGCCGTTAACTGCCCCATAGCTAAATAACGTCTTTCTTGCACCTCCAAAATATTTCTCGCATACTGTTGCATCTGAGTACCCAAAAAACCAAACTCCACACCATCAAGAATATAAGACTCACTCACCACATAATTATTACCATTGGTACTCTGAAAATCACGACTATCCGCAGGAATTTCCACCCCATATATTTCTACCAAATTAAATGGCTCAAAAGAAAGAGCCAAAGGCGCTTCATAACCCCACAACTGAAACCCCCTAGCAGCATATTGTTCATAGCCCAATCGCCCCTCCTGTACTAACCTAGTCTGTCCATTTCTTGAAACCGTAGCACCATATAACTGCCCATTTTGAACAATTCGATCTAAATCCCATCCCCCCACAATAGATTGTATCCAATCCCCATACTGAGGATGACAAGTGCGCAAACTATGTAAAGAAACCAAAAGCCTACCTATATCAAGGGCAGACCAACCAATACCATTAATTACAGGATTATTTCCATAATCCACAAACTCCCTAGAAACCGTACTATAAACCTTATGGGGCAAAGAATCCTCAAATAACTTAATACTAACCAAACTTTCTAAAAACCTATTCAACCGAGCATCAAAATCCCCTTGATCAATAATATTTAACCAACGAGCCGCATTTAATGCCGTTAGATAATTCCCCATATCCCAAGCAGTAGTCGAAGTAAAATCATTAGCTGAATTAACAAAACCTGTTTCCCATTGATAATTATTCACAAAATATGACCATGCCACTCGCGCCCACTGATTTTCTTCTTCCGTTAAAGGCTTACTAATATTGGCACAGAAACTGATTTGCCCCGATTGTGCAAAGGCCATAGATGCTGTTTTGCTAAAAAAAAGTGATCGTTCCACAGTATTCAAACTAATATAATGACTAATTAAAAAACTCATTAGACACAAACTAATTATTTTTAGCCATCGGTTAATAATACTTCTTTTACGTTTTATACCCATTATTTTTATCCATTCCTAGCTCAAAATTAAAACAAAGTTTTGTAAAGGTTAATTTTTGTTATTTTTACTTTGGTACGTAATCATAGTATATGTTAATAGAAAAAAAATAATTAATCTACTAATATGCATAAAAAAAAATATAATACAAAGTTATTTATACTATTTTTATCTTTCCTTTTAGGAGACTTTTTCTTAGTAACAAGAATAATCACAGCTAATGATAACAATTACAATAATACCTCTGAAAACCTTAATCAAGACTATTTATCATCTAATAAAAAACTTAATAAACAATATTTTATTAGTCATTCTAGTTTTAAAATACCAACTAAAAGTAGTGTTATTGTTAACAACAAAATAAAATTATATAACCAAATATTTGATAAAAAAGAATATCTAATTGCTTCCCCAGAAAACTTTAACCCTTCCCTCAACGACACATTTATAAATCCTGAGTCTAGGGATTTACAAACCAATGAAATCAACAGATTTAAAATAGAAAGTATTACCCCCAGCTTCTATTTAGACAGTGACAACTTTGGGCAAGAAAATATTTATAGAGAAATACTATTAAACTTTCAAAGCCCCAATCAAAATAACTTTAATCTTCGTACAGGAATTAATAGTTTTAGAAAAACAGACATCGAAGACATTAACCATATTCCCTTAATCTTTGGTTGGCAAAAACAGCTTAATAATACTAATCTAAATCTTAATGTAGGGGTAGATTTTTTTGACCGTATCAGAAATAGCCCTAACTTGAGTGTAAGTGTAGAGCAACCACTATCCATTAACATAGAAGAAGATGGGGCATTACAATCATTGTTTGTGGCGGGGGCAACCGTTGAACATCAAGCCTATAAATTTAATGCAACAACCATTGAAAATGAAGTGACATTATGGAGATTTAGACCTCAATTTTACTGGTTAATCGCCCCTGATATAAGTTTATTTAGTTTTGCCCAATATGGTAGTTTTTCCGATGGTAACCACGAGTTTCAATCTTTCAGTCGCCTAGAAAAAACTCTGGGTGAATTTAGCTTATCTGGCAACTTATTTATCTGGAGTTTTGCCCAAAATCTTGAAAATTCCAGTGGTTATTTTTCTCCCCCAGATTTTTTGGTTTATAACCTAGAGTTGGCTTGGAAAAAACAGTTTACCGATTCTTTAATCTGTCGTTTAGCCGCAAGTTTTGGGCAACAAAGGTTAGAGGGGGAATTTTCCGACGCTTTTGTTTATGAGGGTTTATGTCAGGCTACTTTATTTCCCCGTACAGTATTAGATTTAAGTTATCGAGTTTCCAATATCTTAACGGTGGAAGGAGATGCAACTTCCTATCGTAATGAACAGTTAAAAGCACAAGTTAAGTATAGCTTTTAATGGGGAGGTGACGGATTATTGATAACCTGAGTTCGAGATAAAATTTATAGTCTTGTAAAGGCGTGAATAATTGACAATTGACAATGAATAATTGAACTATTTTACTCTTACTCCCCATCCCCCGTGCTCCTCATCTCCCATACTCCCCATCACCTTAATACTAACCATACTGAGAAATCCCGAACTAAAGTTATTGATAATATTTTTCTAAGTATTTTTGATAACCTATTTTGCTTAATTCCTCTTGTTTATGGTCAACCATTGTTTTTAAATCTTGGCTATATGCCAAAACTTTTTCTAGTAATTGGGGTTGTTGAGCGCCTAAAATTCTGATGGCTAATAAACCAGCATTTTGAGCATTGCCAATGGCAACGGTGGCTACGGGAATTCCCCTGGGCATTTGCACGATGGAATAAAGGGAGTCTAAACCGTTTAATTGTCTGGTTTGCACTGGTACGCCAATGACGGGTAAGGGGGTTAGGGAGGCTACCATGCCTGGTAAATGGGCAGCGCCCCCCGCCCCTGCTATGATTACTTTTATTCCCCTTTTGTGAGCATTTTGGGCATACTCTACCATCTTCATGGGGGTACGGTGGGCAGAAACGATTTCCACTTCACAGGCCACATTAAATTGTTCACAAAGGGCGATCGCACTTACCATGGTAGGTAAATCGGAATCGCTACCCATGATAATTCCTACTTCGGCTTTTGTTTGTTCCATATCTAAATTTAATTACAGTTTTAAAACATCATTATTAACATCTACCATACGAGCTGAAAGAAAACGACTCATCCAACCCTCTAAAAATTGACGATTAGCCATGATTTCCTCTGGGTTTTGGGTGTCCAAACCATGGGGGGCTAAACCCCTTAAGGCTGCCGTTGTCACACAATACATAGACTTTTGAAAACTAATACATATTTTTACCAGTAAATCGTCTTCTCCTCGCAGGGAATTTTGATATAAATGATGGAGATATTCAGGGATATAATGGCGCATATCGTGCATTAAGAGGGTAGGGGGTACTCCTGCACTGCCCACGGGCAAAGGATCGGCATATAAAGCCCCGTAGTTAAAATCTCCCTGCTCATGGGGTACTTGACTAGCTTGAGCGTTGTAGGATACCGTACCGAGGAAAGGAAATCCACGGAAAAACACTGCTTCTACGTAAGGGACAGCGGTTTCCATTAAAAAGGTTAACCCTGCTTCTTGGGGAATGATAGTATATATTTCCCCTTTTATGTCCACTTCAAAGGTGATGGGGCGAGAGGCATCAGCCACCAAGCCATCTAAAATATGTTGGACTACGTCGGGAATGGAGTTGATTTCCCCTGCATCGTAGCGATCTGATAAACTTAAGAACATATCGCTCATGACTCGCCAAAATTGTCCGAGTGCTGCATAATAGGCTGACATTTTAGCTTGTTCGAGGAGGAAATTAGGAAAAATTTTGTTTAATCCTAGGATGAAAGGATTATTTTTTAATTTTGCTTGTATGGCGCGATCGCAGTTAGCTTTAAATGCTTGACTATCGATATAATCATCTAATTTTCCTCCCCCATGCCAGAGCATTCCTCGCATACAATATTCTGCATATTCGTAGTTAATGCGATCGTGCCACCAATGTTTAAGTAACTTGGAAAAGGAAACATCCCCATTAAAATATTTAAAGAAAGGAAATAATACTAAAAATTGATGTTTACCAATATAATTCAGGTTATTAGAGTATTTGTCTAATACTACTCCGTAGGATTTGAGTATCCCCACCACCTCCAAAAGATTATCAGGGGTATCTTTTAAAAGGGCATCTCCCCGTTCTAGTCTATAGATATATTCTGCTAAGGGATGTTGTGATGGTTGAATAGGAGTAGTGACCATAAAGCTATTGTACGCAACTATAAACAGACTTTATTTTAACATTGGAGGTTACTGCGCGCCGATTAACTTTAAGGGAGGTTATTGACTATCTAATTCAGAAATGTAGAGGGTTGCTTCCCGAATTTCTCCTGGGTTAAAAGTTCCTACCCAAACGTCATATTGCCCTGATTTTGGGGAATTAAAGCGAATGGATGGATTATGGGCGCGAGAAGTTCCACTGTCATCATCGCAAAACCATTGACCGTCAGGGTCGTTAATGATTAAGGTTGTGTCATAGGCAGAATCAACGGATATAATTAAGGGTCTGCTACCGCCCCCTGTAAAGCGAATACGATAGTCAGGAGCGTCGCTAATAGTACCCGTACAGGAATAGCCCAGGTTACTTGCTTCAATGGATCCTCCGGCTTGGACACTGACTGTGTGGGGGTCTGGGTAAAAGTCAGCGGATAGTCTTGTTTCTCCATAGTTGGGGGAAAGTTGATGGTTTTGGGCTGATGCTCCAAAGGCGATCGCACTCAGGATTGTGGCACTAAAATATACTAATTTACGAATCATCGTTCTAGTCCTCTAAATATAAATGTGGTGGTTGTACCTCAAATTAATAAAAAAGAAAAATTTATACAATTATTGAAAATCTTTTTAGACAAAAATCTTTAAATCTTTAATATAAATTCAAGGGGATACTACTATAGTATTATTTCTGAGGATTTTTTCAGTAAAAATAAACATTTTTTTACATTCATCTATATTATGAATAAAGGGGAGTTTATTAATGATAGTAAAAATTATTACACCGCACACAAAATGAACATCCAATTAACCAACTAAATCTTTTTTCCTGTAGCTTTTATTTGTCCATAAACATTAACTTTCTTACTTACCGTGGTAGTAGTGAGGGATTTAATATTTTTTATTTTCTTGATATATCCCACTACCTTAAATTTAAAGAGTGTATGATTATATCGGTTAAGGGCGATCGTTTTTGTAACCAATTTTCTGCAATAAGTATATAATGATTCTAGGTTAAAGATAATGTGTTTAAAACAAGACATTTGACATTAGCTAGGTTGACGAAAAATGCTTTGTCCTCCCACTTATGTATCTTAATTTAATCTTAAACTATAAATTCAACGGAACACTGAAAATTTACGTAGTTATTAATAGTAAATTTAAATAATAACTCCAAACAACTAAATAGAAATTTTGTTTGCATAGAACTTTATTATTTAGTAAGTTAAGTTATATACTATATATATCAATAGCAATATTATAAATAACTACAATTAAATCTATAAATTAAAAATATAATGAGATGAACAAGCAATTCATATTAATATCAGCCCTCATAGCCCCAACTCTGATTCTCTTACCCATCCAGAAAAGCTCCGCCTCCGTATTGACCTTTGACATTAACGGTTTAGGTTCAGGAAATGCGATCCCACAAGGATATGGTGAAAGGATTACCAGCGAAACCATGGGTAATTTTAATTACCTACAAGGAAACGGTTTCACCCCCAATGTTGTTGTTGATTATCAAAGGTTCGAATACAACGTTGATAATCCTAACTTCAACTCCAATGGTGGACTAGATCAAGGATTTGTTGATAGTTCAAAAACGCTTAGAGTCTTAGATGATTTGAATATTGTTCAGACAACAATCGATTTCGATAGCCAGTTTTCCGCAGGACTACCTTCTTCAGGAGCTCCACAACGAGAAGTAGCGGAAATATCCTTAACGCCAGATACAGGTTTTGGAGTGAGGTTTAATAGTTTTGACTTGCTCAATGGTTCAAATAGTGCTGTATCAGGCTGGTTAGCCATTTTTGATGAGAACTATAATCTTTTATGGGATCCCGGAACTAATAGTACCGGTTTCACAATAAATCCAAACTCTATTGTCACCTATTCAGGACTAAATATTTTTAATAATGATTCCTTAAAAATACAGTTATTTTTAGAAAATAACCAGCTATCAATAGGACTTGACAACATCAATTTTGATCAAGTAGATGCACCTGCAGAAATTCCAGAACCATCCCTCGTGTTAGGAATCTTATCTTTAGCAGCATTGGGCTTTGGCTCTGGGGTAAAAAAAGAACTTCATGATTAGATTTTTAAGTGTTACGGAATTATTTACCATTAAAATACTGTTGTATAAAAGACTAAATATAAGATAGATAAAGTGACTTTTAATAGGTAACTTGAGTAATTATTTACTACTAACATTTGTTTTGTGAATGTTGAAAACAATTTGAGTTTATCTTTAATCTTCAGTTCAATATATAATAGTTCTAGTAGCTACTAGGTTCTTAAATCAATGGTTTTCAGTGTTAAACGCAATAAATGGCAATCGATAATTAAACAGTTAGAAGCCGTTTTAGGAAAAAAAGGAGTCATCAAGCGTAAAGAAGAATTACTTACCTATGAATGTGATGGGTTACCCCAATATCGGCAACGGCCTGCCTTGGTTACTTTACCGAAAACCACTGAGGAAGTAAGTACGATCGCCCGTATTTGTCATGAAAACGACATCCCATGGATTGCAAGGGGTGCAGGTACAGGATTATCAGGGGGTGCATTACCCGTAGAAGACTGCGTTTTAATCGTCACCGCCAGAATGCGCGAAGTCTTAGAAGTAGATTACGAAAACCAAAGAATTGTCGTACAACCAGGAATCATCAATAACTGGGTAACCCAAACCGTCAGCGGTGCAGGATTTTACTATGCCCCCGATCCCTCCAGCCAGATCATTTGTTCTATTGGGGGCAACATAGCCGAAAATTCAGGGGGTGTCCACTGTCTCAAATATGGCACCACCACCAACCATGTATTGGGTTTAACCATCGTCACCCCAGAAGGAGATATAGTAAAACTAGGCGGTAAAGTACCAGAAACCCCAGGATATGACCTCACAGGATTATTTGTTGGCTCAGAAGGCACTTTAGGCATTGCCACAGAAATCACCCTCAAAATCCTCAAAACCCCCGATTCTATTTCCGTAGTTTTAGCCGACTTTAATAGCATAGAAGAAGCAGGAAACGCCGTAGGTGAAATTATTCAAGCAGGAATTATCCCGGCAGGAATGGAAATGATGGATAACTTTAGCATCAACGCCGTAGAAAACATTGTCGCCACCCAATGCTACCCCCGAGATGCCCAAGCCATTCTTTTAGTAGAATTAGACGGCTTAGAAGTGGAAGTCAAAAATTACAAGGAAAAAGTCGGAGAAATTTGTTTAAAATGTGGGGCAAGAAGCATTACCTCCGCCGAAGATGCCCCCACCCGTCTAAAACTATGGAAAGGCAGAAAAGCAGCCTTCGCCGCCATGGGCAAAATTAGCCCTAATTACTTCGTACAGGATGGGGTTGTGCCGCGATCGCAATTAGCCTCCGTATTAAGCGAAATAAACGCCTTAGGAGAACAATATGGCTACCGCATCGCCAATGTTTTCCACGCAGGAGACGGAAATTTGCATCCTCTCATTTTATACAACCAAGCCGAAGAAGGAAGTTTTGAAAAAGTAGAAGAATTAGGAGGAGAAATTCTCAAACTTTGTGTCAAAGTAGGTGGTAGCATATCAGGGGAGCATGGCATCGGTAGCGATAAAAAATGTTACATGGCAGATATGTTCACCGAAGCAGACTTAGAAACCATGCAATATGTTAGAAGTGCTTTCAACCCCAAAGGATTAGCTAACCCCGAAAAAATCTTTCCTACCCCTCGCACCTGCGGAGAATCTGCCAACGCTCAAAAAGCCGAATTTCAAGGCGCTCAAGCATTTTAATCATTAGTAAAATGTGCCAGAATTCTTAATCCACAAGGATATATATAGCGTTTTACTAACTTTGAAATTTAAAAATGGTAAAAGTACCTGAGTTAGAGAGCAAATTTATAGGCGTTGGTGAATTAAGGTATGATTTTTAGTTTAGTTTGGCAATAGGCAATAGTAATAATAGTTTTAATGCTATACATTTACTGTAATTCAATAATGCTTCATACCCAAAATCAACAATGCCAATTGATAGTCTTGTCAAAGTGAAAACTATGGACAATTAATAAACTATGATATGTCACCTAAACCCTAATCATACTCCTCATCACCCATACTCCCCATCACCCCTACTCCCTCACTCCTCATCACTCCATCTCCCCTATGATTTTGTTAATTATTTAACCGTTTTGACGTATGAAGCCTTTGATTTTGATAAAATTAAGGGAGCATAAGATATTTTATATACAAAAAATAATGAATAAAACCGTTGCAGATATAATGACACCCTCACCCATCACGGTGAATCCTGATACCCCCCTTAAAGATGCCATTACTATTTTGGCCCAAAAGAAATTGAGCGGCTTACCCGTAGTGGATAAGGATAATAAATTAGTGGGGGTAATCTCTGAAACAGATTTAATGTGGCAAGAAACAGGAGTTGAGCCACCCCCCTATATTATGATTTTAGATAGTGTTATTTATTTACAAAATCCCAATCGTTATGAGAAGGATATTCATAAAGCCCTAGGGCAAACCGTAGGGGAGGTTATGACAAATAAGCCAATTACCATAAAATCCGATGATTCTGTGAAAAGGGCGGCTCAAATTCTCCACGAGAAAAAAATTAGTCGTTTACCCGTAGTGGATGCTGATGGTAATGTGGTTGGTATTGTTACCCAAGGGGATATTATTCAAGCTATGGCTTTAGATAGCTAGTCATTAATTAAATACTTTGATGGTGGTAATGGAAAATTAGTTATAGAATATGACGCAACAGATACTATAATTTATCATTTCCACTTTATTTGTTGTTAATTTTCGATTTCTTTAACTCTTTTTTAATCAATAATTAATCGGACTCTTACTAAGGGTGCTGATTACAAACCATAATAAAACAATATACATATGAGTAGTACACCAGAATCAGTTAAAAAACTTCTCTATTCTGAGGACTTTGGCGATCGCATCAGGGGCATCAATGAACTTAGAAATCTATCCCCCCAAGACGCTTTTGCCTTGATTATCCCTGTGATTCAAGATGATAATGTCAGGGTGAGATATGCAGCCGTGTCACAACTAGACACCCTCGGAGGGGCAGATTTAGCTAAAAGTAAAGAAGTATTGCTAGATAGATTATATAACGATCCAGAGTCCGATGTTCGGGCAGCAGCCGCCGATGCCATTGCGGGGCTGAAAATGAAGGATGCTTATCCCGATTTAGAAAAAGTGTATAACAGCACCGATGATTGGTTAATCCAATTTAGTATAGTGGCCGCTTTAGGGGAATTGGGGGATAGCCGTGGATTTGATTTACTAGAAAAAGCTCTTAATTCCGATAATACTTTACTACAAACAGCTTCCATCAGCGCCTTAGGGGAATTAGGCGATAACCGAGCCATCGATTTACTTCTAAATTTTGTGGATAACGATGATTGGCAAATTCGCCACCGTCTAGCCCAAGCCCTCGGGCGACTCGGAGGGGAAAAAGCTCAAGGTGCTTTACAAAAATTAACACAAGACAAGTCCGATGCCGTGGCAGAGGAAGCCAAAAACTATGTTGATGCAGGAAGTTAGGTAGTAGGTATTACAAAGTGTTAGGGATATGAGTGCATAGGAAGAATGTTTTGAACTAAAAAAATCTCCCCCATTTGACTTTTGGGTTTGCTAATATTAAGATTCATTAAGTCAAAATGGAGATTTACGAACAGTGAACAGAAAATTTCTGAGTCAGTTAACCCTCTCACTGGTAATTGGTGGTATGGGATTACTAAACGTAATGTCTTCTGCCGAGGCACAGCAGAAGGTTAGTAAACAGCTTACTTTTCAGCAAAAAGAGCAACTTTATGAGTTACTAACCCAAGGAAAGGAATATATTGATAACGGAGATTTGAATAACGCTCTTAATGCCTATCGTCAAGCCTCTAGTATTGATGATACCAATGCTCGTATTTTTTCAGGGATGGGCTTTTTGTATGCTAGTAATGGTGATTTTTCTGCATCAGCTAGGGCTTATCGTCGGGCGGTTTCCCTAGAGCCTGATAATGCTAGTTTTTACGGGGCTTTGGGTTATACTTTAGCCAAAAATGGTGAGGAAGCCGAGGCCATACAGGCTTATGGTAGGGCGTTGGAATTACAGCCTAGAAATGTGGAATATCACTTAGCTTTGGGGGTTTTATCCCTCAGAAATGGACAACATGAGGCGGTAGAAAGACATTATCAAGAAATCGTTTCCCTCAATGCAACCAATGAAACCGCTTATGATATGATGGCTACTTCCTTATATCAACAGGGTAAGTATGAAGGTGCGATCGCCCTTTTAACCGAAGCCATCAATAAATTTCCCACCAATACAGATTTACAAGTAAAATTAGCCACTGCTTATTTTCAACAGGGCGATGCCGCCGAGGGATTAAAAAAATTAGAAAGTTTACACGTTAATCACCTCAGTGATGCCAATGTCATCTTGAAAATGGCAATGTTATATGAGCAAAACGAAGACTGGGAAATGGCTCTAAGTGCTTATCGGAGGGCTTCTAGTTTAGATCCTAACTCTGTGGTTGCCCATGGTAGTATCGCAAGGGTGTTAGAAAGACAGGGAAATAATATCATGGCCATTGTGGCTTATCGCCAATTTATCGAAGTAGCACCTCAAAACCCCTATGGCTATCATCGTTTAGGAATGCTTCTCAAGGAAAGAAGTAGAAATGAAGAAGCCGCCACCATGCTCAAAAAAGCAGAAGAAATTTATCAACAAAGGGGGGATGTAGCCTCTGCTCAAGAAATAAAAGAAATTTTAAAATAAACTCATTGACAATACACCATGGATAATGCACAATGACAGTCCAATTGGCTGTTTTCTCTTTGTCTATCCATCTTTTAATTATTCATTACTTATTAAATGTCTATAAAGTCTCAATCATCGATTTTTACTTGGGTGTCTGGTGTTTTAGGTGGCTTAATGCTTGTGGTATTGAGTCAGGGGGTAACCGTTGCCCAAAATTTGGTGGTTGAGACAAATTACCAGCCATTAAACTTTTTTCAGGCCGTTTTTTTGGGTTTTGTACAAGGCATGACGGAGTTTTTACCCATCAGTAGCTCTGCTCATTTGAAGGTTGTACCCATGGCGCTCGGATGGGGCGATCCTGGGGTTGCTTTTACTGCTATTATTCAGTTAGGTAGTATTCTGGCAGTTATTTCTTATTTTTGGCAAGATTTAAAAACTCTGACTTTAGGAATGGTTAAGGCATGGCACACCAAAAATTATGATACCCATGAATTTAAAATCGGTTTGGGTATTATTGTAGGTACTATTCCTATATGTGTGGTGGGTTTAAGTATTAAAGCATTTGTGGCTGATTATGATAGCTCTGTGGTTAGGGGATTGAGTGCGATCGCCCTTACGTCCATAATTATGTCCATACTCCTTGCCATGGCGGAAAAATTTTCTCACCCGAAAAGAAATTTTGATGACCTCTCCATTAGAGATGGTATCCTGATGGGATTAGCCCAAACCCTAGCCCTAATTCCGGGGGTGTCTCGCTCAGGCTCAACTATTACCGCAGGATTATTTATTAATTTAGAACGTTCCACGGCCGCCAGATTTTCTTTTTTATTGGGTATCCCGGCCATTACCATCGCCGGATTGGTGGAGTTAAGGGATGTGTTAACGGTTAATGTTAATGCCGAGTCCATTATGCCCCTTGTGGTTGGTACTATATCTTCAGCAATTTTTTCCTATCTAGCCATTGCTTGGTTAATTCGTTTTTTACAGAAAAAGAAAACTTGGATTTTTGTCTGGTATCGCCTTCTTTTTGGTTTAATAATTTTAGGGGTGATCTTTTTTAACTAGCAAACATCAAAAATTGGCGTTGGTGAATTAAGGTATGATTTTTAGTTTAGTGTGGCAATAGGGAATGGGCAATGGCTTGGAAATGAGGAGTAAGGGGGATAGGGAGTAAAGGTACAATAAGTTCAATTTATTGAACGAACTATCATTAGCCGTGTAATTTATTACAGGGTGGGGATACGAAGATAAAATCTATTGATAACGAATTATCCGAACTTGATATAATAGCCAGAAATGGTCGAAAATATTTAACTTATATGAAATACTTAAATGTTTACGACAAATAAAACCTCTCAAATAAAATCCCAGCCTAATTAACCTCAATTTAGGTTAAAACCCTTGACCATTCCTTGTATAGATTTATGGGTGCTGAATCCATTTATTTCCAAACATAAAAGTTCAATTTATTGAACGAAAAATCCGTAGCCTTGTAATTCATTACAAGGCGGGAAATACTGAAGTTAATTATATTTATAGCAATATTTTTTCTATTTCATATTACTATTGCCCGTTACCCATTCCCTGTTCCCTGTCTTAATTAGTACATTATTAAAACAGAATTTAGTATAATACCGAGATATTAAAACCTGATAATTGTCCATTGTCCATTAAATGAAATGCTTGACATAGCCAAATTAGCTCGACAAATGCCAGAAATCGGGCAACAGATGCAAAAAGACGCCCAAGCTAGTGTAAAAAGATTGGAAATGGCTCAACAACTTTTTTTCCAAGCCAACGAGCATCAAGATAATTTAATTAAAGCACAGGAATTATGGTGCGATCGCCTCATATTCTCCCCTGGCACACCCGTAGAATCATTAGATACAGCCATAGACATACCAGAAGCCCCCCCCAGCCATAGTGTTTTTTCCAGTGATGGCTCACAAATTGCCCCCTCCCACCATGAAATTATCTATTGTTATCTGATTAACATCGGCAGAATAATGCTTCACTATGGACAAAATCTCCATCCCCTACTAGATAGCATTCCCGAAATATACTATAAAACAGAAGATCTTTACGGCTCAAGGAAATGGGGCATCCGCACCGAAGAATGGATGGGCTACCAGCGCACCTTAAAAGAAATCCAAATATTAACAGAAATGGCTTGTACATGGGTAAACCCTCCAGGGGCGCATTTTAATGTCCCGAATTTAGCCATGACAGATGGTTCGTTGGCTTTTTGGTTTTTAGATACCCTGCCCACCGAAGCCAGAGAGGAGATATTAAACCCTGTCATTGAATCATGGGAACAATTAAGGGAAAGTAAAATCCCCATCGTGGGCTATATCAGCGCTTCCCGTAGTACCGAAGCAATCAGCTTTTTGCGCCTCATGGCTTGTCCCTACGATGTACCTAATTGTAATAATTACTGCTCATTGGACAATGAAAAAAATCCTTGTCAAAAAGTAGAACCCCTCAGGGATAGTAGTTTATGGCAAAAAATTTTACAACCTCGCCAAAGAAGTGCTATTTTTCGCAGTAACAGCCGTATTCTGGATTTTTACCCTGAAAGTCAAAAAACCCATTTTTGTTACCTCCATGGGGGTGCAGAGGTGGCTAGAATAGAGTTTCCACAGTGGATAGCAGAGGATTCAGAATTGTTAAATCAAGCCCTTAGTATTACCCTGACTCAAATTGATAAAGGTTTTGGTTATCCCGTAGCCTTAGCCGAAGCCCATAATTTGGCGGTGGTGAAAGGGGGCGATCGCACCCAATTTTTTTCCCTCATCGAAGATCAAATGTTAAGATATGGGGTGCGAAATGTGGGCGTTTCTTATAAAGAAGCCCGAAAACGGGGAAGTATAGCTTAATAAAGATTTTGCACTGCCGCAGTGATGTTGTCTTGTTTTACCAAAGATTCACCGATTAATACGGCGTTTGCCCCGGCTTGTTGTACAAACTGTAAATCCTCTTTGGTATATAAACCCGATTCACTGACAATGGTTATATCTTTTTCCTTAATAATATCTGCCCTTTGGGCGAGAATATCTTTGGTGGTATCGAGGGTAACGGTAAAATCTTCAAGGTTGCGATTATTAATACCAATTAACTTCACTCCCTCAATGGCTAATACTCGATCTAATTCTGAGAGAGTATGAACTTCAATTAAGGCTGTCATGCCTAATCCTTCGATAATTTTCAGAAAATATTTAATGTCACTATCTTTGAGAATGGCGGTAATGAGTAAGACAGCGTCAGCTCCGTTGAGCCTAGCGAGGTATATTTGATAGGGGTAGATGACAAATTCTTTACACAGTAGGGGTAAATTGACGGTGTTTCTAACCATGGCAAGGTTTTCAAAACTACCCTGAAAAAATTTTTTGTCAGTTAATACAGATAGACAAGCCGCGCCCCCTTGTTGGTAAGCAGAGGCGATCGCACCGGGGTCAAAATCAGCACGAATAACCCCTTTACTGGGGGATGCCTTTTTCACCTCAGCAATGAGGGCGGGTTGATTAGGGCTATGACGTAGCGCCCCTAAAAAGTCCTTGGGTTGGTTGGTTAGGTTGTTTACCTTTACCCTCAAATCTAACAGAGAAAGGCGATCGCGCATTTTCTCCACCTCTTGCTCTTTGTACCAAACAATCTCCTCAAGGATGTTTTGTGGCTCGGCTTCTGGTACTTTTACTTGATAGCGCAAACTTTCAACGGCAACGGCGGGGGAAGGCTCTTGACGACGGATTCTCATCTTCTAATCACTATTACGGACGATTTATACTTTATCTTAGCAAGGGGTTAAAAGGCAAGAGAGGGAATGTGGGTGATGATAAACTTCTATTCAAAAGAAAAACCGATCGCCCTTAACTCCTGTTCTAATTGTATGGCAAAGTTAGGATTTTGTTGACGGTGCAACATAACAGCCTGTTGTAAGGCTTTCTGACTATCTTCGTATTGAGCCTGTCGATATAACAATAACCCCAGATTTTGATAGGCATAGGCATCGTTAGGATTAAGTTTAATGGCGTTTTGATAGGCCGTAATAGCTTTGAAATTACGCCCCAAAGCCTTGTAACATAAACCCAGATTATAGTAAACCAAAGCAAAATTAGGCTGAATTTTTAGACATTCTTGGTATAACTCGATCGCCTTTAAATATTCCTTTTGTTGGTAAGATAAACTAGCATAATTATGATAAGCCCCTAATTTTATCATAGGTAAAAGGGGAAGGGCGATCGCCTTGTCATAATGTTTAATCGCCGAATCAATCTGACTATCCCTTACCAAAGCATTAGCTAGATGATAGTGTAACTCAAACGTAGTCGCAGGACTACTACCATGTAACTTTAAGCCCTTAGTTAACAACTTTAAACCCTTTTTTTTCTCCCCTAACTGTAGATAAAGCGCCCCCAACTTACTGCATACATAACTATCATTGGGATTCTCCTTAAGATAAGACTCCATGGCAACCCTTCCCCTCTGTGCCTTATCCTGTGCCTCAATAATAGCAGGTTGATAACCATAATGGGCGATCGCCACTTGAGCCAAATCCACCACCTGCCAATGGCCTTCTTCCTCCCGTAAACCCTCCACCGCATCATCAATCAAAGCATGATAAGGACGAGAAAAATTAATTTGAGGATGACGACGAAACAAACGAGACAACAACGAATAAGGAGAAGAATTCGCCCCCACCTCATGACGAATCAAATTCACCACCAAATTATCATCCTTCCCCACCGCCTTTTCTATGGCAGGAAAAACCTCCCCATTAAAAACCTCATCCGCATCCAAAACCAAAACCCAATCCGACTCCACAAAACCCAAACCAAAATTACGAGCATCCGCAAAATTATTATTCCACTCATAATCCACCACCTTCGCCCCAAAACCCTGCGCCACTTCCCTAGTATCATCCGTCGAACCCGTATCGACAATCACCATTTCCGAAACAAAATCTTTTACACTATTAAGACAATTAGGCAAAGACTTCGCCTCATCTTTAACAATCATACATAGGGAAATACTACTCATTAGATTCTCAATTTTGTTAATTTCGTCTTAACTTGATAATTGGCACACTCAGACTATAATTACTGTAAATTTGCTTTTTATTTTTCAATTCAGCCAGAGCTTTACAGTAGTTTAGTTTAACTCTACCCAGACAAAAAAGCCCAAATAAAATATTTTAATTACTAAAAATAACCATGAGTCCAGAATTAGATAAAAATATAGCACAAGAACCCCTAGTCCAGATCGAAAACGTAGATGTCTATTATGGCACTCATAAAGCCGTGGCAGGAGTCAACCTAGACATCCCCAAAAATAACGCCGTAGCCTTCATCGGGCCTTCTGGATGCGGAAAAAGCACCATCCTCAGATGTATCAACCGCATGAATGACTTAGTCGCCAGCGCCAGAGTTAAAGGCAGAATTACCTTCAAAGGTAAAGATATTTATGCCAAATCCGTTGATCCTGTGGGTTTAAGATCTAGAATTGGTATGGTATTCCAAAAACCCAACCCCTTCCCCAAATCCATCTACGAAAACATCGCCTGGGGTGCAAGACTCAATGGCTATCAAGGCAATATGGATGACTTAGTAGAAGATTCCCTACGCAAAGCGGCCGTCTGGGATGAAGTGAAAGACAAACTCAAACAGAGTGGTTTAGCCCTTTCAGGGGGGCAACAACAGCGCTTGTGTATCGCCCGTACCATCGCCATTCAACCTGATGTTATTTTAATGGATGAACCTTGCTCGGCGCTAGATCCTATTTCCACCCTTAAGGTAGAAGAATCCATCCACGAATTAAAGCGTAACTACACCATCATCATCGTTACCCACAATATGCAACAGGCTTCAAGGGTATCCGATTTAACTGCCTTTTTTAATGCCCGTAGTGTTGAGGGAGGAGGGGGCAAATTAGGTTATTTGGTGGAATATGATAAAACTGAAAATATTTTCCAAAATCCAGCCGAGGAAGCTACCCAACAATATGTCAGTGGCCGTTTTGGTTAAAGTTGTTATGGTGGGCGATGCCCACTAGCATCCTTAATTTAATGTTAAGTTCGCTCAATTACCTGTTTTACCAACCGTGTAATAAATTACACGGCTAATGATACTTCGTTTAATAAATTAAACTTTCATTATTTTGAATTAATCTGTAAGTGTTCAAGCGGACTTGATATACTGTGAAGATGTGGCATTGCACGGGTTATAGTATGAAATATCGTTGAATTACACTAAAAACTAATACTTTTAGATATTATAACCGTTCCCCGTTCCCTTCCTCAACGAGAAATCATACCTAAAGTCAGCAACGCCGAAAATGTTTTTTAGTTTTCCTTAATTTGCTGTGGGCGTCTATTACTAGAAGAATAAACCACCTCGGGCATTATATCACTAGAGGCGATCGCCCCAGGACTATGATGCTCGTAAACCTCAGATATAGGAAGATTAACAGAAGCCACCTCCTGCGGATCATGGTTAGGTAAAAAATTAATCAAAAATAAAGGCAACAAACTAGATAAATTAGTAATCAGCAATAATAAAGCTAAATTAGAAAAATCCGTTTCCGTTACCCCTAACCAATCAGTCAATAAAGCCCCCAATTCATGGGAAATTAACCCCGCAAAATTCCAGATAGACATCAATAAGGCAAAAAAACTTGCCTCAATCCCCTCGGGGCAAAGACGGGCAGATAACACCAACACAGGCATAAAAGCAATTTGCCCCATTACCGTCAATATCAGACTATCACCCAAACTAAACCAATGATCATCAATACCTAAAGTACGATTAAAATGGGTAACCAAAATTAAACTCGTCATCCCCAACAAAGAAGATAAAACCACACTCCAACCCAACATCACCCGAAAAGAAATTTGTTTCAACCATTTCTGATAACAAAACACCCCAATTAAAGAAGCCACACTCGTCACCAATCGCACCCGCCCCAAAAATTCCGCCTGAAATCCTAACTCATTAGTCGTAAAAAAGAAAAAAGCAGAATCGGCGCTAGGAGTGCCTTGCCAGAGGGCAATGAAAATTACAGGGGCTAAAATAGTTTTTTGTTTGAGGGTATTCCATAACTGCTTTGTTTGATTCCATGCGCTCGGCGTTTCTTCCTCCTCCATGACAGGTTTTTCGATAATTAACCACGCTACCCCCACCACAATCAGAGGAAAACAAGCCGTTACCATAAACACCTGGGAGGCGCTGAAATATTCCAACAATAAACCACTGAAATAGGCGGTAATAATTCCCCCCAATGCCGAACAACCCCAAGTTACCGATTGCAGTGAACCAGCGGTTTCTAGGGATTCATTCCTTGCCCTTTCTACCACCACAGAATCAACGATAACATCACTCATGGCCACCGATAAAGAAGTCATTAAAATGGCCACCGTAGCGCCCCAAGCATTACTAACAATGGTAGCTAAACTAAGCCATGCGATCGCCCCTAAAAAACCTGATAAAATAAGATAACTACGACGACGATAAGAAAATAAAGGCTTACTATCACTAAAAAAACCAATAATCGGTTTAGTAACCCAAGGAATGGCCGCCACCCCCATCAAAGCAGACACCTGCGCCGGGGATAACATTAACTCATCCTTAAGGAAAAAGCTCACCGCCAACCTCGCCAAACCCAAAATACCTTGAACAAAATATACCGTTAAAATAGCTGCCAATTCAGGGGTAAGCTCATTACCGAATAAGATTTTATCTTCAATGAACTTTTTCACCTTATCTGGTTGATAAATATTAATAAACATAAATAAATTTTAAGTTTTATTACTCCATACTATCTTAGGCTTAAAGAAAACAATTCACCCCTGAAAGTAAACCATAAACAATTACTCTCCCTCCATGGAAATTTATTCAGCGCACCCTACCTAGTTTTTGATAACCATTGGGCAACCCCATCAGCAACCCCACCAGCCAATTTTTCTTGGGCTTGGGGGTTAATAATCCACTCAAATTCTTCGGGATTAATCATAAAACCTAACTCTAACAACAAACTAGGGGCTGTATGGGGGCGAGTAAGCGCCAGATTATTCCAAAAAACCCCATAAGACGGACGATTTAAATTAGTAGTTAAATAATCCTGCAAAAAAATCGCTAAATCATGGGCTTGGGGATGATACCAAAACATTCCGATGCCTTTTGTATTAATCGCATCTCCCCCATCGGGTAAAGCATTGTAATGGATAGATAGGGCAAGGGTAGGCTTTATTCTATCAATCATCGCCATACGATCGCCCAGAGAAACAAACCTATCATCCTCCCTGGTTAAAATCACCTCCGCCCCCTTTTCCCTTAACCTTTTAGCGACTAACTTAGAAATCACAAGATTAATATCCTTTTCCGGATAACCATTGGGCCCCACTGCGCCCAATTCATCACCCCCATGACCAGGATCGAGTAAAATGGTAACACCCTGTAAATTATCCACCGATAAAACCCTAGGACCATGGTTAAGGGTTAAAATTAAATTATTACCCTCATAACGGACATCATAACCCCACTGAGTGGATGATTTAAGCCTAAATACATAATCAATCTGGGTAGGTTTTACTTGATACCAGTCGAGACGACGAATTAAGGGATTATCATCTAAGCGAATAGTATCGGTTTGGGCAATGGTGTTATGGAGAGAAAGGGTAAAGGTATCATCGGCTTGTTTGATGGTGATGGGTACGGGATTTTCTAAGGGGAAAATAATTTGTGTGGCATCATCACCGAAACGAGAATTAACACTGCGGATGTTACTGATGGGGGGGGCTTGAATGGATAAGAGGCGGGTTTCATTTTCCCTAATCCATGCTCCATAATCAAGGCGTAACCATTCTCCTTCTTTACCTGTTACTTGAGCTTGAGTGCCTTGGGGTAAGGGTGTAAGGCGAGAATGATTGGTACTAGGCCCGCTTCTAGCAACCCCTTGGGAGGCGGTAACTTCTATTACTGGCAAGTTTTGGGGGGAAAGGGTTTCAATTTGCCCCACCTGATTTTGGCTAATGGTTTGCCCTTGATATTCCATCACAAAGACGGGTTTTTCGATTGGGTTATTATCCTGGAGGGTTTGACATCCTTTCATGGTTGTCCATGATTTATTGATGATGGTTTCTGGTTTATTATTAGCGTTTAAAACTGCTGAATTGGGAGGAAGGTTAACAATACTGGGGTTAGGCTCTAGTTTTACGGTATTTTGGCTTAGTTTTACCGATATTTGAGCATCTTTAGGGGCGATCGCCTCGAAGCACACCAATTCATCGGCTAATCGGGCAATGTCAACCCTAGGGTAAACTAAATTAGGGGCTAAACTGTTCAAATCCTCCTCACTGGGTTGATCGGCATTTCTGGTAATTACCTTTCTGATTTCTTGATTTTGAGAACGAATAATAAAGGTGTTTTCCCCCATTTGTAATGGGAAACTTGGGGCAAAAAATCCTTGGGTTGATGTGTCTATGTTTTCTCCATTTACCGACACTGTAGCACCCTGGGGCGCTGAGCCAATGAAAAATATTGACCTGGCAACGGTTTGATGGTTATGGGGCGGATAAACAATTTTTAGGGGTTGGCTTTGAGCCTGAACGGGTTTTATTATATTGTCAACATAATTAGGAATTGTTATACCTAAAACCATTAGCCCTAAAAAACTAAATAATTTATTACTTTTAATCATAATTAATGTAAATAAATATTAATAATATTTCTTAAAAATATCAGGTAATCCTTTTTTTTTCAATTCTTTTAACACCCTAAGCACCTTTTGTACAAATTCTAAAATAGAGACAATTTGTTACAATTTACCGACTTTGTAACTAAAGGTTACAGAAAAAGACTAAACCTAAAAATAAGTTAAAAAAGAGTGTTTTTTAGATCACAAAAGTGTTATGGTATTAGTATAAGGAAAAGAAAAGGAGAATAAATTAACTAAAAGGATTCAAAATTTATTTTAACCTTAAAACAGGCGTTTTTTCTTTAAAAGAAATAAAAAAAGAAAAATTCTAATATATGTGGTTTATGGCTAAAATAATCAATATCAAGTAAAATGGAAAGCAAACTGGCTAAATTCTCTTAATCATTACCAAGAGAAAAAACAAAAAATATCCAACAAGATAATAAGTTGAGATATTAAAATATTGCGAGTAAAATGGAGTATAAATTATGAAACTATTAATTCAAGGAAACAATATCGAAGTCACAGATTCTATCCATAATTATGTAGAGGAAAAACTAGAAAAAGCAGTTAAGCATTTCCAAAATTTAGCTAGTAAAGTGGATGTTCATCTATCCGTTGCCCGTAATGCTCGTATCAGTAATAAACATAAAGCAGAAGTAACAGTTTATGCTAACGGAACAGTAATTAGGGCGCAGGAAAATAGTGAAAGTTTGTACGCCAGTATTGATTTAGTTTCCGATAAAATTACTCGTCAATTACGCAAATATAAAGAAAGAAATCTCGACAAGAAAATTCATCCCGTCGAAAAAACCGTAGAAGCCATCGAAGATAAACCCGTGGAAGATAGTTTAATAGGCGATCGCCACGCCGAACTACCCGAAGAAGTGGTAAGAATGAAATACTTTGCCATGGAATCCATGACCATTGATGAAGCCAAAGAACAACTACAATTAGTAGATCATGACTTCTATATGTTCCGCAATAAAGAAACCAATGAGATTAACGTTATCTACATCAGAAACCATGGCGGTTTTGGAGTCATTCAACCCCGAGCCAGTAAATAAACTACAAGTCTAATTAGCTTTAACTTTGAAGCCCCTACGGGGGCTTTTTTGATCGAATTGATCAACTATCTTTGTAACTATAATTAAAGAGTTAAGGGAAAAGCACATCAGCAATAGATAAACTATGAATTCGTCATCGGCTTTACCACCATACATTGAACATAACTTTGTCACTGTAAATCCTCAAACACCGATTCTGAAAGTCATTGAACAGATGAATCAGGGAAAAAAAATGCTTGATGATGCCCCATCTCAACCACTAACATATGCCTTTGTGGAAGATAATTTCCGTTTGGTTGGATTAGTTACCCCAAGGGATATTGTGTCATGGTTAGGGGATAAATTGCCCTTAGAATCCCTTACCGTTGTGCGGGTAATGAGAAAAAAATTCTTCACCCATAGCCAAGATGAATTAAACAATATCAATGATTTAATTAATTTATTTTCTCAACAAAGTATTGATGTTTTAACCATTGTAGATAGTCAGGGTAAAGGAATTGGTATCATTACCCCCCAAAGTTTACTAAAAGAGATAAATATATCCGTCAACTCTTCTTGTGAAAATCATAAAAAAATTGAGCAACAAAACCATCGTTTAGCTTATTTTTTAGAATCAAGTCTCAATGAAATCTTAGTTTTTTCCCCTGATACCTTACAAATTTTATACGCCAATAAAAGGGCGATCGATAACTTAGGTTTTCCATGGCAAATCTTAAGCAAAATGATTGCCGTTGATATTAAACCAGAATTTAACGAAAAACAATTTCAGACAAAAATTGAACCCCTACGCACACAAGAAAAAGAATTATTAATTTATCAAACTATCCACCAAAGGGCTGATAAGAGTCAGTATCCCGTAGAAGTTCATTTACAACTAATTAGGGAGGAAAATCAAGATGTATTTTTAGCCATGATTATTGACATTACCGAACGCAAAAAAAATGAACTGGCTTTAATTGAAAGTGAAGCTAGGTGGCAATTAGCCGTGGAAGGTTCGGGGGATGGCACTTGGGATTGGAATCCTCAAACCGATGAGGTGCATTTTTCTAGGCAGTGGAAACGAATGTTAGGATATGAAGATTGGGAAATAAGCGATCGCCTCCAGGAATGGAGTGACAGGGTGCATCCTGACGACCTCAAATCCTGTTACCGAGACATTGAAAGGTATTTGAAGGGAGAAACCCCCATTTATCAAAATGAACATCGATTAAAGTGTAAAAATGGGCAATATAAGTGGATATTAGATCGAGGCCAAGTAATCGAAAGGGATTCCCATGGCCGCCCCAGCAGATTTATCGGCACCCATAGCGACATTGATTATCGCAAAATTATTGAAGTGGCCCTCAAAGAAAGTGAAAAAAAATTCCGAATTTTAGTCAATAATGCCCCCGTGGGTATTTTTCAAACCGATGAACAGGGATTATGTCATTATGTTAATCCTCAATGGTTAAAGATGACTGGTATGACATATAACGAAGCTATGGAGGTTGGTTGGGCAAAGGCACTACACCCAGAGGATAAAGAGCGAGTTTTTGAGGAGTGGCATAATTCTATTATTAATAATATTCCTTTTGTTTCCACCTACCGTTTTATTAATCAAAAAAATCACAAAGTTTGTTGGGTATCTGGGAATGGAGTAACCATCAAAAATGAAGAAGGAAAGGTAACGGGGTATTTTGGCACAATCCTTGATATTACTGCCCTAAAAAACAGTGAAGAAAAATATCGTCGTATCGTTGAAACCACCACCGAAGGAATTTGGATGATTGACAAAAATGGTAACACTAACTTTGTTAACGCTCAAATGGGAGAGATGTTAGGTTATAGCGCAGAAGAAATGTTGGGTAAACCTTTATTTTATTTTATGGATCAAGAGGCTAAAAATTTAGCTAAAAAATATCTCAAAAGACTGGTGCAGGGAATTAAAGAGCAACATGATTTTCGTTTTACCCGTAAAGATGGTTCTGATTTATGGGCGATCGTTTCTACTACTCCCAATATTAACGAAAAGGGTGAATATCTTGGTAGTTTAGCCATGATAACGGATATAAGCGATCGCCGCCAAACCGAACTCGCCTTAATTGAATTTAAACACACATTACAACAACTAGCCCTACACATCCCTGGCATGATTTTTCAATATCGTCTTCGCCCCGACGGTAGTTCCCATTTTCCCTACGCCAGTGACGGTATCAAACAAATATTTCAACTCACCCCAGAAGAAGTAAAAGACGATGCTACCCCCGTATTTAACATTATTCATCCCGAAGATATGGAAAAGGTTCGCCAATTACTCCAAGAATCAACTCAAGATCTAAGGTTATGTTATTGTGAATACCGTATCTGTCGTCAAGATGGAAGCATAATTTGGGTTTCGGGACATTCTACCCCCACCACACAAGCCGATGGAAGCATTATCTGGCATGGTTATATTTGTGATATAAGCGATCGCATTAAAACCCAACAGGAGTTAATCAAAGCCAAAGAAACCGCCGAAAAAGCCACCAAATCAAAAAGTGCATTTTTAGCCATGATGAGCCATGAAATTCGTACTCCCATGAATGGAGTAATCGGCATGACAGGCTTATTATTAGACACTAAATTAACCCCCCAACAAAAAGAATTTGTTGAAATTATCCGTAGTAGTGGAGAAAGTTTATTAACCATCATTAACGATATTCTCGACTTTTCCAAAATTGAATCAGGAAACCTAGAGTTAGAAAAACAAACCTTTAACTTAGTCAAATGTATTGAAAGTATCTTTGATTTATTACAATTTCAAGCTAAAAAGAAAAACTTACAATTTAGCTATTATTATTCTTCCGAGCTTCCCCAAATATTTATCGGTGATGTAACCCGCATCCGTCAAATTTTAGTTAATCTTTTGGGAAATGCCCTCAAATTTACAGAAAAAGGAAAAGTCACCCTCACGGTGACAGGTTTTAAAATTGATGATTATCAAACCAATAATAAAAATCAGCCATATCAGATTAAATTTGCCATTAAGGATACTGGTATCGGTATTCCTAAACAAAGACAAAATCGACTATTTAAATCTTTCACTCAAATAGATTCTTCCATTAACCGTAAATATGGAGGAACAGGATTAGGCCTAGTTATCAGTAAATTATTAACCGAAAAGATGGGCGGAAAAATCTGGGTAAACAGTGACATCGGCATGGGGGCAACCTTTTATTTCACCGTCAAAGTTACTACTATGGAAGAAAAACAACCCATAAAAAATAATACATTAATTCATCAACCTAAATCATCCACCCATAAAAAAACCCTCAAAATTCTTTTAGCCGAAGATAATAACGTCAATCAAAAAGTAGCCCTACTTAGTCTCAAAAAAATAGGCCATCTAGCCGATGTGGTATCCAATGGTTTAGAAGTTATTGAAGCCCTAAAACGTCAGCATTATGATGTTATTTTGATGGATATACAAATGCCCGAAATGGACGGTTTAGAAGCTACCCGTTGGATTAGAAATAATTATCCTTCATCTCAACAACCCCATATTATTGCCATGACAGCAGGGGCTATGGAGGGCGATCGCACTTTATGTCTTGATGCAGGAATGAATGGTTATATCTCTAAACCCATTGATTTAGAAAGTTTAAAACAGATTTTAGTCAAAAATTAGGAGGTAATGGGCAATGGGTAATAGGCAATGGGCAATGGGTAATCATTAACCTGAGTTTAGGATAAAATTTGTAGTCTTGTAAAAAAGGTGTCAGGTATCGGGTATCAGGTTAAGAAGTTGACAAAAACTATATGTTAACTAAAGTTAGGAATAACATTTTTAGCTTTTTAAAGCTGTGAAGAATTCACCATGGACAATGAATAATTAACCAACTATGGCCTACCTACCACCTGCAACCTGCAACCAAAAGCCTGTACGGACGTACCATGGTACGTCCCCTACCACATAACACAACTCTTATCCCGAACTGAGGTTATTTATCACTAATTCCGAACTCAGGTTATTTTAAAGAGCTTGAGCCCTCAACCATGCCACAGGAAGATAAAGCATTTTGTTGGGAGTTGGTACAAAAGCACGACGGTTAAAAACATCGTAATCATTTTTTTCAATGACATCGAGAATACCTTGATACAACATTAAAGCAGTCCACACAGGCCAACGACCATCGGGGTTTAAAGCCCTGATACCCCTCTCTGCATCCACATAATACTTTCTGGCTCGTTTGATCTCAAACCTCATTAAATTACGCCAACGATCATCAATTACTTTGTTAAATAAATCTTCCTCAGTGTAGTCAAATTTGGCTAAATCCTCTAGGGGTAAGTAAATACGATTACGATCAATATCCTCTCCCACATCCCTTAAAATGTTGGTGAGTTGATTGGCAATACCAAGGGCGATCGCCTCTTGTTCAGGTACAATGATAGATTGACGATTCCAAGGGACGCTGACATTGCGATCGTCAACCCCCAACACCGCCGAAGACATCAAGCCCACCGTACCTGCCACACGATAACAATATAAATCTAACTCCTCAAAAGTATCATAGCGGTTACGATACAAATCCATTCTCTGACCAGCTATCATATCCCTAAAGGGTTGAATATCCATAGGAAAATGGCTAAGGGTATCTACCAGAGCCACATCAGGATCATCAATGGGTTGACCATCAAATACCGACTCCAATTGAGTTTCCCACAAATCAAGGGTTTCAGGGGTGGTAAATTTAGCCTGAGGGCCATCCACTAATTCATCAGTACGACGACACCAGACATAGATAGCCCAGATTGCCTTTCTTTTTTGTTTGGGCATCAACAAAGTACCAAGATAAAAGGTCTTGGAATACTTAGCCGTTACTTGACGACAATATTCATAGGACTCCTCGACGGAAGCTAGGGGGTGTTTTGGTTTTAATTTTTTAGGCAGTTGCAGCATTCATCCCTGCTGAAATAATTACTAGATTAAGTTTAAAAATAAAAATAATGACAATTTTCTAGTATTGTCTCACTATCTGGCAAGTTTTAACTATTTATTTCCCATAGAGTCTAACAAAATTCCTGAACCTCAACAACCGTTAAACCCCTTGAGAAATAAATCATTGTGATTATCCTACAAAGGTAGGTTCACCTTTTGCCATACTTGGTTTTCTGACAGGTACTTTTTTATTGGCGATCGCCTGAGCGGTCAATTTACCAGATAAAACAGCCCCTTCCATACTTCCTAAATATTCCTGCATGGTATAACTACCCGAAAGGAAGAAATTAGAAATAGGAGTAGCTTGACTAGGGCGATAAGCCTGACGGCCTGGAATGGCTTTATATACCGAACGGGGGGTTTTTAATACCTTCGCTTTACGTACCTTGGCCACGTGGGGAATTTGTTCGGGGAAAAGTTTGGCTAACTCCTCCATGGTAGCCTCGATAATCGCCTCATCGGATTTACCAATCCAATCTTGGGCAGGGGCAAGAACTAACTCCAACATGGAGCGATCGGGGTCATAATATTCTTTAGTAGTAACACTCATGTCCGCATAAACACTGAGCAAAGGAGAGCGGGAGAATAAAAGTTGATCTACATCGGTTAATTTGCGATCGAACCAAATTTGCACATTAATCACAGGTACACCCTCAAGCCCTTCTAGTTGTTGGAAAAAAGGTTCTTCCTTCCAAGGCTCAGGCATCAATAATTTCATGGCATCCACCGACATAGCTGATACATAAGCATCCGCTTCTATGATTTCATCCTCAGCACCATTTAACCCTCTAATCAGGAAATGTTTAACCGAGCCATCTTCATTTAAGACAATTCTTTTTAAGGGTGAGCTAGTGCGCACTTGTCCACCCTTTTCGGTAACATAATCCACAATGGGAGCGCATAAACGCTCTGGGGGCGCACCATCCAAGAAAGCAATTTTTGAGCCATAACGCTCTTGCAAAAACTTGTTTAACGCCGTGAGAATAATGGTGGCGGATACCTCATCAGGGTTAATAAAAGTAAGAGCCTTAGAAGCAGCAATAAAAATGTCAGTATTCACCCTTTCATCAATGCCTTGAATCCTTAACCATTCAATGAGGCTATATTTATCCATGTCTTCTACATATTTTTGACCACGGATAATGGCAGGAAACAAACCAATGGCAAAGCGAATCTTCTGACTCCAAGTCAACATATCATTGTTGCGCAGAATAGAAGTAATTACATTAAATGGAGAGGGAATATCAGGCACATCAAAGCGGGAAAGGGTGCCTGGTTTTTCGGGTTGGTTAAAGATGAGGGTGTGTTGTTTCCACTGTAAGCGGTCTAAAATCCCCAATTCTCCCATGAGTTGTAACATATTGGGATAAGCCCCAAAAAAGGCGTGTAAACCAGTTTCTAACCAGTCTCCGTCTTCATCTTTCCAAGCGGCTACTAAACCCCCTAATACATCTCTACTTTCTAACAAAATAGGTTGATGTCCTAAATCGGTTAAATATTTGGCGCAGGATAAACCTGCTAACCCTCCTCCTGCAATTGCTACTCGCATCTGTTTTTTTGTTACTACTACTATTTCTCTATCCTATTTTAGTAGCATTTCTTGACATTTCGTAATATTTTTTTAACATTTTGTTCATATTTCCTGAAAAAAGGGCTGATAAATTTTCAGGTTAGGGCTAAAATTCGAGGTGTAATGACGCTTTGTCAGAGTTTTTCGAGTATTGCGGGTTTTTTAATTTTTGCTGTAAAGATTTTTTATTTATTAACAAAGTTATGGTTAATAGGGTTTTACTAGGATTGTTTATGGCTTTTTCCATGGTTGGTTGTGATGGCAATAACAATAACGATTATGTTGTGGGGGAGATTTCTCAGACTATGGCCATAGATGATGAAGTTGTAACTGATGCTATGGAAGAAACTTTTATGCCCCTTCCTGAGCCAAAAAACCCTGTAATAGCCAGAAGAATAAAGCATAAGCCCAATCAAACTAATTTTTATGATACTTTAGGGGCGATCGCCCTTGACCATGAAAAAGCAACGGATTTTATTGACATTCGAGGGGTGGGGGATGCAGGGATGGCCCATAGCCATAGACAACCCATGGCTTTAACCGATGCCGTATTTCCGAGGGTAAGGGCTAACTTTGGACAATTATTAGACGCTTTTGATGGTACGGGAAAATCCTATCGGGGGGATTTATCTTTTCTCAATTGGGAAAGCACTTTGGGCTTATCTTGTCATCAATTTTGGGAGCCCCCGGCCCCTCGCTCCTTTGCTTTTGTGTCTCACCCTGAGAATATGAGGGGTATTTATGAGAGGGGGTTTAATTTGATTGGTTTGGCGAATAATCATACCCGTGATTGCGATCGCACCGAAGAAGGGGTTGACGGGGTTTATGCTACCGCTAGGCACATGGAAAGGTTAACCAGGGAATTAAATGCTAGTTGGTTATGGCATGGGGCGGGGGAAAACAAGGGAGCGGTAGTTAAAACCATGATGATCAAAGATAAATCCGTTAAGATTGCCTTTGCAAGTCTTTATCTTGCTTACGGGGATTGTACTTACACCGCCTGTTTAAAAGATAAACTAACTATATTACGATCGCTCCGTGACTCTGAAGCCGATATTCGTATCCTTTCCATCCACAGTTGGACAAGGGAAACCCAAAAACAATTGGTGGACATAGGGGTTAATTTTATCCGTTATTTTGAAGGGGATATAGTTTTTGGACATGGCCCCCACCGTCTCGAACCCATCAGGGTTGTAGAGTCTCCTAGGGGCAAAAGAGGAGTTATTTTTGAGAGTCTGGGGAATTTTATTCACCCTGTATTATTGCCCGTTCCTGAAAACGTCATTGGACGAGTTTTATTTGACAAGGAAACCCTAACATTACGACAAGTGCAGGTGATTCCCATTACCACCGATAAGGTTTATGTTTCTTTCAATAATAATTTTGACCCCAAAAGCATAGTTAGTAATCTTTCTTGGCAACCCGTTGATGATGAGGCCTGGCGCGCTGGGGTTCATTCTAATGCCCGTGGTGCTTATGTTAACATTCTACAATCTCAAGAGTGATGGGCGAAAAAAAACCTCCCTACAGGGGAGGAAACAAAATTAACGACCGGGTAAAGTATATTTAAAGTCTGTGTTGCCCGTGTATCCCGTTAATTGGGCTAAACGCTCAAGGGTTTGAGTACCTTCATAAACTTGTCCATCAATTAACCAAGTGGGAAAAGCCCTGACAACCCCTTCACATTTTTGAGGTTCACCATTTAAACCATCGGGGGTACATTCCACATGGGGGACAATATTATAGGCTTCTTCCCCAAATAGTTGTTTTTGATCGTAACAGTGGGGACACCAGTAGGCAGTATATTTAGTAGCACCCACCGAAGCTAGATGTTGGGCTAGTTCAATTTCTGCTGGTCCTGAAGTGGTGGTAATTTCCCATCCTGTGGGGGGTTGAGGGGCGCTGTTAGGTCTGGTGATGGGAATTTTTTCCCCGGGGGCTAGGGGGGTTTCTTGATTGGCAATGGGGGCATTAACGTTGGAAT
>NZ_JADEWC010000012.1 GCF_015207825.1 Cyanobacterium stanieri LEGE 03274 | reverse complement strand
CTTTTCCTTCCACTTGAAACACCAAGTTAATGGATTTACCCAAAACCTGACTAAAGGCTTTTTCCATGATGGGTTGATGTTGTTTACTGAGTTTGAGGAAAAATTCTGTGATGACACCGATAGTAATAGTATTGTTTTGATATTCGAGAATATGGCATTGTTGCACCAAAAAACTTTTTGTCATCACGGCGGAGATGGTGGAAGCGACTTTTTCTTTTAATTCGTCTAAGGATAAGGAGTTAAATTCAGGGGTTGCGGTAGTTTCTTTTTCTGGGGGAGGGGAGGTTGGATGATTGAAGGTGTTAGGGGTAGTAGGTTGAGATTCTTGTTTAGGGGGAGGGGTAAAGGTTTTTTGAGCAACAGGAGGAGGAGATGCGATGGGGGTTTTGTTTTTGACGGTATGGGTAACTACTGCTTGATTAGCAGAAGGAAGAAGATTAAGCAGGGTAATTTCTAACCAGAGACGAGGTTGGGTGGTGTTTTTAACTTGAATTTCGCTGTCTTTAAGTTTTTTTTGTCCTTGGAGGATGGTGGAAATATCCCAATGGTGGGCTGTTTCGCACAGTTGTTGCCATGTTTCTTGGGTGAGGGTGACTAAGTCCGATCGCCCCGGGGCTGTTTTTGCCATTAATAAACTAAGATAGAAGTTAGCTAAGTTTTGTAGCAAAATCAAGGGTTCTCTACCCCTATCCAAGAGCTTACGACACTGTACGATTACTGTTTCAGGGTTATCCGTGGCGATCGCCCCTAACAATTCCAATAAATCCTGCTCAGATACCGAACCCACCAAATCCCATACCTTCTGGGTGGTAATAGTACCTGATAACAAACTCAATTGATCCAATAAACTCTCCGCATCCCTCATCCCCCCATTGGAAAGTTGGGCAACTAAACTCAGCGCTCCAGAATCGATGTCTATGCCCTCCTCCGTGGCGATATAGCCCAAGTGTTTGACCATAGCATCAAGGGGGATACGACGATAATCAAACCGTTGACAACGGCTGATAATAGTGGGTAGAACCCTTTGGGGATCTGTGGTGGCTAGAATGAAAATTACCCTATCGGGTGGCTCTTCCAAGGTTTTTAACAAGGCATTAAATGCAGCCGTACTGAGCATATGGCATTCGTCAATCACATATACTTTATAACGACACTGCACAGGGGCAAACTGTACCCGCTCAATAATTTCTCTAATGTTATCTACCCCTGTATTACTCGCCGCATCAATTTCAATGACATCTAACGCTGAACCATTGGTAATACTTATACAGGCTTCACATTTTCCGCAAGGGGTAGGGGTAGGTTTATCCGTCGCCATACAGTTTAATGATTTGGCTAAAATACGGGCGCTGGAGGTTTTACCTGTACCCCTAGGCCCACAAAATAGATAGGCAGGGGCTATTTTTCCCGAGGTTAAGGCATTACTAAGGGTTTGGGCGATCGCATCTTGTCCTGCTAATTGTGCAAAAGTTTGGGGACGATATTTATGGTGTAAAGGCTCGTAAGTCACAGCAGTTATGGTTTATGCAGGGTAATAGATAGTAGCGATTAAGTAAAACTTTCTATCTTAATTGTCCATTGTCCATTGTCCATTGTCAATTGGTTCGTCCATTGTCCATTGCTTCATCCATTGTCAATTATTATTAGTTATCATTAAATATCAATAGAATATGGGTTCTTGTTTTCAAAGGTAATGATCAAAAAAATATGGAACTGGGGTGCTAAAAAGGAAGAATCAGCACAGGATTACGAGCAAGAGGGGGGAGAGGATTCCGCCCAACAAAAACCATCCACTGATGATAAAACCTTAGAATATTTGTTTAATCAATTATTGGAAGGAGTTGCTAAAGGGTGGACAGAAAACCGCATCGAGAAATTTTTTCAAAATTTAGAACCGAAGATAACTGTTGATAATTGGTTGACTTGGTTACAAAAATACGGTGAAAGTTTAGTAAGCTCTTTTGCTCCCCACTATACTATCGCTTCGAGGATGGTTATTTTAGGGGAAAAGACTTCTTCTCTACCATTTTATCGTCCAGTGGGAGATTTAGCCCATGAGTTTGCCAATGAAATTTTGGCTCGGAAGGATGGTATTCAATTAGAACCGATTCAGGGCAATGATAGTGAGGATGATTCTCCTGAGGCTAGTAGTTTGGCAGATTTACTTAAATTGTTACAACATGACGAAAATTTTGCCCGTAAAACGGCTCGTAAACTTGGTTTGAAAAATCACGAACCTGGGGCGATTATTGAAAAGTTAGTTAAGGCGAGTAATTCTAGCAAGGAAATTCTTTTGGAGATGGAGTCTATTACCCCTGAGGCGCAGGAAGAAGAATTGGTGGATGTAGAATGGGTGGAGCATTGGTTTGGTGTGGGTTTGGAAAAGGCGCAAAAGGGTGACTTGCAAGGGGCGATCGCCTCTTGGGACAAAATCATTGAAATAGAGCCAAATTTAGAACAGGTGTGGCACAATCGTGGATGTGCTTTGGCCCATGGGGCAAAATATGCAGAGGCCATTGAATCTTTTGATCACGCCCTCGATATAAATGTTAATGATGTGGAATCTTGGTATAGTCGGGGTAATGCTCTTTATAATCTCCAACAATATCCGGAAGCGTTGATGAGTTGGGAACGGGCGATCGGTATTCAACCTAACCATTTTATGGCATGGTATCATAAAGGCTTGGTTTTAGAAATTCTCGAACGTTATTCCGAAGCTCAAGAATGTTATCAACAAGTAAGGGCGATCGCCCCTGAATTTGAAGAAGTAAAACCCCGTCTCGAATATCTTAAACAAATCAATGTCTAATTTTCCTCACACCACCGCCATCCTCGCCATGAGCGCCGACGGAAAAATAAGCCCCCACAGTGGCACACCAGCCCGATTTAGTAGCCCCCAAGACCTCAAACACCTAGAAGAACAAATATCCCTCTGTGATGCCATCCTATTCGGTGCTAATACCCTCAGAGCCTACGGCACAACCCTTACCATTAAACAACCCCATCTCCTCGCCCAAAGAAAAAACCGACAACAAACCCCCCAACCCATCAACATCGTCTGTTCATCATCGGGCAAACTAGACCAAAATTATCGCTTTTTTGACCAGCCAGTTAAACGGGTTTTATTAACAACACAAAAAGGGAAAGAAAACTGGCTAAATAATATTAATAAAAATCAAAAACAAATACTTTTTGATGATTATTTAATTAGTGAACATAACCAAGAAAAAATAAATTGGCAACAAATATTTAACCATTTAAAGGCAATTAAAATAAATCATATAGCCATCCTTGGAGGGGGAGAAATAATCGCTTCTATCCTTGCCGAAAACCTGATTAATGACCTTTGGATTACCCTCTGTCCAGTTATTTTAGGAGGAAATCAAGCCCCCACCCCCGTCGGAGGAATACCCCTAGAATCTCCCCTAGGGATGAAACTCAAAGAAATAAAAAAAATAGAGCAAGAACTTTTTTTACACTATCAAATAATTAAACACTAACGCTCAATAACTACCTTTTCCTTTTCTTTCAACTGCATAATTTCTTGTTCTAAAGATTCAATTCTATCAATCAAACCTCTGATAACCGTCGCCTCAGAATCAGGTAAATTACCATGTTCGAGGGGATTTACCTTAACCCCAGAACGATAAACAATTCTCCCCGGAATACCTACCACCGTACATTCAGAAGGCACATCCCGTAAAACCACTGAACCCGCCCCAATACGCACATTATTACCAATCAATAAATTACCTAAAACCTTTGCCCCCGCACCAACTACCACATTTTCCCCGAGGGTAGGATGACGTTTGCCCGTATCCTTTCCCGTACCACCAAGGGTAACCCCCTGATAAATTAAACAATAATCCCCTAGAATGGCAGTCTCTCCAATGACAACGCCCATGCCATGGTCAATAAACACCCCTTTCCCTAACTGTGCGCCGGGGTGAATTTCAATACCTGTAAAAAAGCGACCCAAATGGGACAAAAAACGAGGAATAAAAGGAATTCCTAGACGATATAAACCATGGGAAAGACGATGTAAAACCACTGCCTGTAAGCCAGGATAACATAATAATACCTCTAACCAGTTACGGGCGGCGGGATCTCGCTCAAAGATAATTTTAAAATCAGAAATGATAGATGATAGCACTTTATATTTATAAGGTAAAATTTCTACTAAATTTATTATCCCTTAGGATTAACTTATTGGGTGGAAGGGTTTACCGAAATTTAAAAAGGAGATTGACTGGTTCGAGAAGGTCTATTATTTTGAATACTGGTACTGGTTTGATTGGGATTAATGTAAGTTCCTTGGGGAGTAGGAATAAATGAACTGGGATTACCAACAACATTATTACTCACATTATAATTATTTTGCAGAGAAGGAGAATAATAAGTCTGATTTCCCCCTGCACTGGGAATATTATTTTGGGGAGCTTGGGATCTATAAATATTACTATTGGGATTATAGTTACTCATCACATTATTAACCGCTTGATTGAGAGGGCTAGGGGCAACGGGAATTTGTGATTGTCTTTGTTGGTTAAACTCAGGACTTAATAAGCCTTGATTGGGTGCAAACCCAGTGTTTCCATTACCTCCAGATGGTCTAATTTCGGGAGACACTCGGGGTAGGGATAACACTTGATTATATAAACGGCTTTGTTCTGGGGTATCGAGGCCGTCAGTTTGTACGGTTTCTTGACTGCTCAATAAATCCACTTCGGCAATGTCTAATTCTACTGAATTGGGATCACCTACGGGATTTTGAGAAGGTGAACCGTTATTTGTGGCGCTAGGGGAGGGGTTTTCTGAGTTCGTGGGGGTTTGGGTATTACTGGCATTATCTCCTAATTCAAGGGTTGCTCCCGTGCGGGAGGGGGGAGAGTTTTCGAGACTACTTTGTCTAAATTGGTTATTAATTACAATTAACTGCCACGCAATGATACCAATTACCCCTAATCCTACTATGGCGCTCAAAAATAGGGGATTTAAAAAAGTACCCATTCTTGATTTGAGATAGTCGGGGGAGTTTTTACGAGATGAAGATGCCATAATGAATGTACCCAAATGATTGTCGGCATTTTTATTATATCATCATCTTTTTGGAAAGAAGGTTATTTGATGTTGATATAAAGAAGCCAACTGCCTAGGGTAAAACCGATGATATTGCCTAGCCATGCTCCCATAAATGGGTTGAGAATACCTGAGATGGCAAGGGATTCACCCATAAACGAAAGAATATAATAAGCGAGGATGATGGCGATACAAATTCCAAAACTTTTTGCTTTGCCTGTATTTTGGGGACGGATACCAAGGGCTGAACCCATGATGGCAAATACCACACACACAAAGGGTAAGGCGATTTTACTTTGAATTTTTACGGCTAATGTTCGGGCTTCGTTGCGATTTCCTTCTAATTTAGCAGTTTCTAAGTATTCTTGGGCTTGACTTATGCTCATTTCTTGGTAACTTAGGGGACGATTGGCAAAGTCTAGGGGCGCTCGGGGGAGGGTTAGTTGTTGATGTTCAAAACGAACAACGTTTCTGGAACTACCATCGGTGGCAACAATGTAGATTGTACCGTTAAAAAAGTCCCAAATATTATCACGAATATTCCATTGTGCTGTTTCTGCGGTTAACACTTGATTGATGCCATCCCTTGAAAAGTCAAGAATGGTAAGGTATTTCATTTGATTACCGTTAAATTCTTCGGCATAAAACAATCTTGCTAAACCATAATTAACGGAACCATCGCTTTTGACGATGTCGGCATATTCGGGATATAAAATATTTCTTTGGCTTAATTGTGGTTGAACTTGATTGAGGGCGGTTTGTAGGGTGATGGTAGCTTGTCTGTTGCTAGAGGGGGTGACTACATCGTTGATAAAAAATGTAATTCCTGTGATAGAAAGACTTAAAACTAAAGCGGGAATTACTAGGCGAAAAAGGCTTACTCCAACACTTCTAAGGGCGATAATTTCGCTATCTCCAGAAAGGCGACTGTAGGCGATGAGGGTGGCAAGAAGGAGAGACATGGGAAATGCCAAAACGATAAATTCTGGTATGCGTAACAGAAAAATTTGGATGGCGACTCCCACAAATAATCCTGATTCGGTGACTCGGCGAATTAGTTCAAATAATGTGCCGATGGATATGCCTAGGGCGGTGAATAAACCGATACCGAATAGAAATGGTGTAATTAGTTCTCCTAGGATATATTTATCCATTAGGGAGACATGGAATTTTATGGGGGTGTTGGTTGATTTATCTTCCATGAGAGTTAAATTCTAAAGTTATCTCCTAGGTAATATTGTCGCACAAGGGAGTTTTTATAAAGTTCTTCTGCGGTGCCGGAGGCGAGGATTTGTCCTTCTCGCATGATATACGATCGCCCCGTAATAGCTAAAGTTTCTCTCACGTTATGATCTGTAATCAAAATACCCATACCTTTATTTTTAAGATCTTCAATAATGGTTTGAATTTCTGAGACGGCAATGGGATCTACCCCTGCGAAGGGTTCGTCTAATAATAAAAATTTAGGGCCATCCCTGCCTACGGCTAAGGCTCGGGCAAGTTCGGTGCGTCTTCTTTCTCCCCCTGACACTTGAGAACCTTTGGTGTGAACTACTTTTTCGAGGCGAAAATCTTCGATCAGTTGTTTTAGTCGAATTTGTTGATTACGAAAAGAAAGGTTACTTTGCTCAAGAACTAATTCAATGTTTTCTTTGACGGTGAGGTTGCGAAATATACTGGCTTGTTGGGTAAGATAACCGATGCCTAGTTTTGCTCTTTGGCTTAGTTTTAGGGGGGTGATGTCTTGCTCGTCTAGGTTTACTTGCCCTTGGTTGGGCATGATTAAGCCTGTGGTGATATAAAAGGTGGTGGTTTTACCTGCTCCATTAGGGCCTAGTAGTCCAACGATTTCTCCTTGTTTTACTTTGAGGTTTACTCGGTTGACGATGTTTCTTTTGCCGTAGGATTTATGAATGTTTTTAAGTGTTAATTGCATTGGATTTTTTGGACAAAAACCAGTTTATTGGTTTATTTTAGGGGCTATCCTGTTCGATGAGATAAACTGATTCTACTTGTCTTTGATTTTGGGGGGTGGCGATGAATCTGCCTTCGTCAATAAGATAAGTCATGGTTTCGGCTCTCATGCTGTTACCGTCTTGAATTACTTGAACGTTACCGTTAAGGACTAATCTTCTTTCTTGACTAAAAAATTGGGCTTGGGCTGCGGTGGCTTGAATGTCACGGGAGGGAAATTCGATATAGACGTTTCCTCGGGCGGTGATAACTCCTGTTTCTGAGTTGGCTTCTTGTATGTCTGATCTTACGGTGATGGGTTGTCTGCCGTTGTTTTGGGCTTGGGCTTGGGGATAGGTTTTTTCTGGGTTGGGGGCGAGGGTGGTTAGTAGGGTACTAATGATGGTGGTGGTGATGAGTAGGGGAAAATATTTTTTTGGGGTCATGGTGATTTTGTTCATGGCGATCGCACTTTAAACTATTTTAAGGGGGTGAAAAGGATAATACCATTGATTAGATTTTGGAAAGAACGAATATGTTCCCTTGATTACCTCGACTGATGCGTAAATCATCATCAAGATAGGTGGTTTCTAACCAACCGTCGGTGTTGGTAAAATTTTCGAGGGCTTGGTTAATTTTGATGTCGAGGGGAAACATTTGTTTTTTGTTAGTCACTTGGCGAATAATATCCTCGGGGGAGAGGTATTTTAACCAATTTTTGAGGGTAACGATGGTGCGCTCGAATTTTACATTTACTTTTTTTTCTGATTCTACTTTTAAACTGGCAATGACTACCATCACACTGTCAAGGAGGGGTAAGCCTTTAATTTCCACTATGTTATAAATTTTTTTGGTGGAAATATGAATGGATTGATAAATATTTTCGACTTCTACTAGGGGAAGGTTATTCAAACCTAAAAGACTTTTGCTGGAGGTGTAGAGTAGTTGCCAATCTCCGTTGAGAAGTTCTTTTTTTTCCATGGGGCGAGGATTAGGATTTGTATCTTCTAATTCTTCAATGGCACTTAATATCTCCACTTTGTCGCTATCAGAACTTTTTTTTTTGCCGTTATAACGGGCGATCGCCCCTAACAAATTAATTTTTGCATTCATGGATAATCTGGTAAAATATATATTCTCGACGAAATTTATATGGCTCGTAATATTATTAGTTTATGAAAAATCCTGCACTGCGTAAAGAAAAGCGCTACGAACCAGCGCCTGTAATTCCCTTAAAACAGGAAGGTTCAATTTTGGAGTGGTTGGAAAGCAATAATAAAATTATGTACCGGGAGGAAAAAGAAGAAAAAACCAACATCCTACCAGTATCTGAAGATGAAGAAATCTCTGAATTAATTGAGGATGATGACGACGATGATGATTACGAAGATGATGCAGATGTAGATGATGATCTACTCTAGGGTATAGAGGCTTTCCCCATACCCATTACCCCTACTCCTCTTGAGCGTCTATCCCTTCTTCTTCAGGGGGAGTAATACGGTTAATCAGTTGAATCAGTTGATCTCCTTTTTCTAAGGAAGCATCTTCCCTAAAGCGAATTTCAGGGGTATGACGTAAACTAATTTTTTGCCCTAAACTACGACGCACAAAAGGGGTACAAGCCTTCAAACCTTCCATGGTTTCTCTTTTTGCTTCGGGAGTGCCATAGATACTGACAAAAATTTTGGCGTGTTGTAAGTCTCCTGACACCTCTACATGGGTAATACTTACCATCCCTGCCCCCACTCTATCATCTTTGATGCCATTAATGAGCATCTGACTTACTTCCCGTTTGATGAGGGATGAAACTTTTTCGATACGACGACTATTAGCCATTTTTCTTATTCTTTAAATATTTTCTAATAATAACTTTCTTTCTTAGGTAGCACTTAGCCCCAACATGGCTTCTAGGGTAAAATAGAGGAAAGAAAAAATACCTATTAAAACTCCAAAAATCGCAATTCCCGTGACGGGATTTTTGAATAAAGGTTTAATTTGTTCCCACAAAAAAATAAATATTCCTAGAATTAAACTCACCATATAGCGAGGGTAACGCAATACATTTTCCCAAAAACCATCCATAATTTGACTATCTCTAATTTATTTAATATATAATTTTGTTTACTAAATACTATTTTTTATTGCTTATTTTATTTTAGCATTAATTATTTATTTAAGATGTTATTCTAACCATTGGAGTTAATATTTTTATTGAGGCTTCTCAGTAAATGGGGTTGGTGTAATGGCTTAATTAACACATCACAAAAGCCCACGGACTCATAATCTTGAGGTTTTATTTTAGTTAAATCATCAGTAATTAATATAATCGGTATTTGTTGTAAGGTGGCAGTTTTTTTAAATTTACTAATTAAATCATAGGCATTTACAGAGGAAATTTCTTGGTCAATAAAAATCAGTTGGGGGCAATTTTGTTGGGCAAAGGCGATCGCCAAGTCCCCCCTACTAAAGGAATTTAACTTATAATCAAGGTCTATGACTGTATTTTGAATATCCTTAACCACTTGTTCTTGTTCTGTGATACACAAAACCTTGTTTTGCTCTTGCATAGAAGAAGGCTTAAACTTCACGAGCCAAGGAAAAGGAATATCCTCAGTGAGAGTCAACTCAATCAAGCCTAACTGAAAATAAGGATTCATCATCTTTGTCATGGAAACAATATCTTGATTTAACTGAACGTGTAAATCCCTGATGGTATTTCTCCCATTAAACAGTTTTTTCATAATCTGATAGGTTTGGGGAGATGTTCTGCGATTTAACTCCCCATGTTGACGAATGATAGGAGCTTTATTAGGGGATCTATCTGCCAATTTTGCCCCTAGCCATTTTTGCCAATCTTGCCATACTTCGACGATAATAGGTTCTGTATCGATAAAAACGAGGGGCGAAGGGGGATTTTTATTTTCAACAATATCAAAGTTAACCTCCATAGCCCTAGTTAAATCAAACAAAATTTCTTGGATAATACCACGAATAATTTTATTGGTAGTAGCAGTATTTAAGATTTTTTCTTGGACAAGGAGGGAGAATAAATTATATTCCCAATCACTTATAAACTGTTTATTATTAAAAATGTTGACATCAAAGGATTCCAATATCTGTAGAGCTTCTGGGGCATATTTAAGAACATTGCGACGCCATCTACGGCAAGGATGAATTCCCCCTGTAGCGTAAGCAATTCTACCTAGATACATGGAAAATATCCATTGAGTACCATTTTTGGCGGTAAAAATTAGTTTCCCTGTAAATTGGGGAATTTTTAGGCTTTTGAATAGGTGTGCTTGTCGGGTGCCGACAAATTGGGGAATGGCGACTTTAAAAGACTCATTAGTATCCGACATTGTGATTGAAATAAAGGATGAGTAAAAATATTTACGTGTTTTTAGTTTAAGTTATTAAACAGGCTATGATGATAAAAATAAAATTTTTATTTTTAGCGGATTCTTTACTAATATTCTACCAAGATATTTGAGATATTTTTGATGAAGATTGCACAAAGAATGGATAAAGTAACTCCTTTATCGGCTTTGATTGGGGAGGCAGGTTTTGATAGTTATTTAGATTTTAGTCGTCGCACGGGAATTGCTGAGTTAATTTTACATCGCATTGACTGTGGGTTAATGGATCAAATTCCCCTTAAGCATATTAAGGCTTTGGCAAGGGCGTTGGATTTATCTTTGGGAGACTTTTTACAGAGGATAGAGGGGCAAATCTCTGATATTCCTGAGGGGCAAGGGGAAGTTATGGAGAAAGTGCAACGGCAGGTTATTGAAACTTTAGAATCTTTGTTGTTACAACTTCCTACCATGGTTAAGGTGGTGGATAAAAAACCAGATTTACCCGCTATGCGTTTAATTCCTTTGCTTAAACCTTTATATAATCTTTTGTCTGGTTGGGATATAAGGGCGATCGCCCCTGTGGGTGCTATTGTTGATTATAATCCTCAAGAACATGAGTTAATGACTGAAACATCAAATAAGGTGGAAAAGGTAGAAATTCGTTATGTGGGCTATCGTCAAAAGGATAAACTATTATATCGAGCGAGGGTAAGCCCCGTGGACGATGAGAAAAATAAACTTAAGAAAGATTCCTAACAGTGTAAATCTCCGTATAGTCGTATTCGGGATACACTACTGTAGCCTATGATACCGAAGATGGTAAGCTCAAAAGCGAAGACACATGAGGAATTCTTATGGAACTTTTATTACAAGTGACCGCAGAAACTAGCCATTTTCCAGTAACGGCTTTGTCGGTATTAATTGTTGGTTTTATCGCTGTTATCAGCGTGGCAGCTTTTACTTGGTCTAAGTCTAACCCTGTTATGGAAGGTATTGGTTCGGGTAGTGGTCAACCCGCTAACGATTCTCCTGAGGAGAAAAAGGAAAAGTCTGCTAACTATGATCGTAACATCATTTCTGCAGAAACCGCCGCCCGTATGGAAAGGGAAGGAACAGATTTTAAAAATATTCCTGAATCGGAAAATGCTACAGATCCCACCGCAGGTTATACTGTCAGCCGTGAAGGATTGGTTAACAATTATGCCGTTGAGCCTGAAATGTATGTAGAGGAGCGCGGAGATTTGAGGGACAAACAAGAGGCACAAAAACAAGAAAGAATTGAGGAGTTAAAGGATATTAATAGTGAGGATGGAGATAAGGGCGTAGGGATTATTTAGAGGTATTTAGCTAGGGGATGTAATTGATTAATCAAGGGTGTGAGTTATTAGGTGGTAGGTTAAAAATGTAGGCACTGCTTAATTATTCTATGAAATATAATTCGAGGTTAGAAATTTAGACCCAAAAATATTATCACCATTCCCGATAGTTAATAAGCGTCAGTTCGTCATGGTTATCGAGGGAAGTCGAAATGCCCTATTCCCTTGCATAATTACTAAATTTGAATTGTATTTTTTAACTTTTCCGCTTTGCCCTCTATGGGAAAAATGGGAAAGGTTTTTTATTTATAATTGTTTTGAAGGTTTTATGAGTAATGTTTGATTATGGTGTGGAAATATAGGACGAGTGGTATTCCTGATGAGCTTTTTGAGCGTTTACCTGGGATTCCTTTGACCAAAAGAGAGGTAAGGTTATTAATTCTATCGGCGTTGCGTTTGGAAGATAAATCGATTATCTGGGATATTGGGGCGGGTACGGGTACAGTGTCGGTGGAGATGGGTTTGTTGTGTCCTGAGAGCGAAATTATTGCGGTAGAGCGCGATCCTGAAATTGTCTCATTGATTGAAAAAAATTGTCAAAAATTTGGGGTGAATAATGTGAGGGTAATGGAGGGTTTTGCGCCTGAGTGTTTGAGTCAGATTAAGTCTAAGCCTGATCGGGTTTTTATTGGTGGGGGAAAGTCGGTTAAAAATGTTTTGGGGGAGGTTTGGGGTAATTTAGAGTCTGGGGGAAGGGTAGTGGCGATCGCCTCTAACTTGGAAAATCTTTATCAAATTTCTGAGGGCCTAGCCGAATTACAAGCCCGTAATATAGAGGTGGTACAATCATCTATTAATCGCCTAGAAACAAGGGGTATTAGTCAGGTATTTGCGGCGATCGCCCCTATATTTATTCTCAGTGGAGAAAAAATTTAAATAACATAAATAAATAATATTGATCAGAATAATTGAAGTTTTAATCAATAATTAATATGATTAAATGTTACCCTAAAATAAATAAAATAAAATAAAACTAAAGAAAAATATATGCTTCAGCGTTGCCTAATTTGTACAGACTTAAAGGATGGTTTGCAAAAATTTGCCCGTTTTATAAGTAGTTTTGAACACAGTGGCTTAAAAGAAATTACTTTTTTGCATAGTGTTCCCCTTTGGACAGAAGGAGAAATTCCACGGGTAGATCATGAAAGAATTGAGGAGGTTAAAAAATTTCTATCTTCTCAATTAGAAAATGTTCCTGATTCCATTCAAGTCAATTTGGAAGTATTATCAGGTGATCCCGCTCCCAATATCATTGAGACGGTGGAAAAAAATAATATTGATTTTGTTATTCTTGGTACTACGGTAAAAACTGCCATTCAAGAAGGGTTATTTGGTTCAACGGCCACTAGATTAACTAAAAAATTAAAAGTTCCTTTAATGATTCTTCGCCCTCAATTAATTTCTGTTTATCGAGATGAAGAATTAGCCCTCAGATGTAAGCATCTTAATCGTTTTTGGTTAGTGCCTTATAAGGGTGGTAAATCTTCCCGTTATTTGATTGATAAGGTAAAAGAATATTGTCAAAAAGAGTCGATCAAAACTCAACATCAAATTTTATTATTAACGGTGGTAGAAGAAGTTTCTCGCTCTCCTTTACTATTAGAAAATAGAATGGAAGAAGCCCAAAAAGATTTAGTAAAAATTGAACAGGAATTAAAAGATTTGGGTTTAGAAGTTCAATCCATGGTTAAAAAAGGTGATCCCATTACTGAAATTCTTGATGTTTGTCTTAATTATGATGTAAGTGCGATCGCAGTTGCCGATGACCGTGATAACATTCTCTTAAATTGGACAGTAAAAAGTTTTGCCCAAGAAATCCTCCATCGCAGTTGGTTTCCCCTCGTTTATTTCCCCCTAGAAAAGTAACTCATTCCAATTATTTAAATTCCTAAAAAAAACTACGGTGGGCAACGCCCACCTTAATAATTAACTATCAACATCCTTATCAGCACAAAAATTGTCTTCATTACCCTAGGTAAAATGTCCCCAAAAAATAAAGGTAAAATATTTCAGTCAAACTAAACTGACCATGAACTTTAAAAGTTTAACATTAATCACATTTTTTTTATTATTAATCTTACTCCTCGTACAAAATTCCCAAGCAATTCCCATTATTATTCTTGGTAATACAGCTATTAATATTCCTTTATCCATAGTTATTTTTAGTGGCTTTTTAGGGGGAATAATCTCTACATTGATAATCAAATTTTTAGTTAATTTATCCTCTCCCAAAATACCTAAATCAAATAACTATAAATCGAATTATCCCAATCAACCCTCACCACCAGAGCCACAGGAATACTCAAGAACAATAGAAGAAAAATATCATCCAAACTACCAACCAAAATACCAAGACGATCCCATTTACCCTGATGAATTAGACATAGAAAATAAACCATCTCCTAATAATATTGAAACCATTGAAAACAACCATAATAATACTCCAGAACTAGAAGAAATAAACCAAGAAAAAAATCAACCTTCCATAGAAGAGAAAAAAGAAACCCCCATAGACACTTCCTCCCCTCTCGAGAATAGCGAAACCGCAACACAAACTAATCAAAAAACTCGTCAGGCTGCTCCCTATTCCTACCAACCCAGAGAAAGAACCGAAATTGTACCCAAAACCGCTAAAATTCCTCCCCGTCAACCTTCTCGTACCGTATCAGAAGATATTTATGAAGCTACCTATCGGGTAATTACTCCCCCTTATCAAGAAGAAGAAGATTTCGATGAATTTAATGAAGAAGACTGGGATATTTAAGTTTTATAAATATTAATGAATAATTGTTAAATAACCCTAACTATTTGATAGTAAAAAAAGGTAAAATTAACTTATTTAAATCATAGTAAAAAAAGATGATATATCATCTCATAAGGCAATAATTACCACAATTAATGTATATTTTTTAAATCAAAAAAACTATCATGATTGATTTAACAACCGCCGAAAAAAAATACCATGAACAATATGATATAAGGTATCCAGGCTCTATTCAGGGTCACGGCATCTTGATAGTTATTGATTTTGCCACCCTCAAGATTGTGCAAGTTAGCAATAATATTGATAATTTATTAAAAATATCACCAAAAAACTTATTAGGAAAACCATTAAATTATTTAATTGATTCATCACAAATAAATAAAATATTAGTAGCTTTAGAAAATAATAACCATGATTTTGTAGAAATTATTACCACCAAAAAATTTAAAGATAAAATCAAATTTCAAGGGACTATTCATAAGGTTAAAGACAATGTTATCTTAGAACTAGAACCCTTACACCTTTCAGGGGAAAATAATTCGCCAAATTTATATTGTCTTTTAAATAATGCTATTATCAACACTACTTCTAGTTATAGCTTAGAAGAAACCTATCAGGTAATTACCCAAGAAATCAGAAAAATAACCGACTTTAATCGGGTTTTAATTTATCGTTTTAACATTGACGGTAGTGGGGTGGTGATTGCGGAGGATAAAAAAGAAGGGGTCGAAAGTTATTTAGGTTTACATTATCCTTCCTATGATATTCCTACCCCAGCGAGAGAATTTTATGCACGTAATTGGTTGAGAATAATATCTGATGTTTCTGCCCCTACAGTGGAAATTGTGTCGTCTGAAAATCTTTCTAAACCTCAAGGATTAGATTTAAGTCGCTCTACTTTAAGAAGTGTTTTTCCTTGTCATATTCAGTATTTAAAAAATATGGGGGTAAGGGCTTCTATGTCCATATCTTTGTTAAATCAGAATAGATTATGGGGTTTAATTGCTTGTCATCACTATTCGCCGAAGTATATTAATTATGAAACTAGAAAGGCAGGGGAATTTTTAGGACAATTTTTATCAGCGCACCTATTCTGTAAACAAGAACAACAGTTTAAAAGTTATCGTTTGCAAATTCAAGGGGTACAAAATCGACTTAGAAAGGGATTGTTAAGAAGTCCCAATTTAATGAAAGAAGTTTTTACAAGAAATAAGAATAGTTTAATTAATCTTACCAAGTCTCAAGGGTTAGCGGTGTGTTTAGATAATAATATTCATTTGATGGGAAGTACGCCAAAATATTCACAGGTAAATGGTTTAATCAGGGATTTTTTAAATAAAAATCAACAGGAGATATTTTTCACAGATTCTTTTTCCAGTATTTATCCTCAGGGCAAAGATTTTCAAGATACAGGATGTGGAATTTTGAGCATATCTTTGTTTTTAACCAATCATACATACCATTTAATCTGGTTTAGGCCAGAACAATCCTATCAAGTGCCTTGGGCCGGTAATCCTTATGACGTGAGTATTGAAAATATTGATCACATTCCCCAGTTTACTCCCCGTCGTTCTTTTGCGCTGTGGAAAGAAACTATTAAAAATAAATCTTTTCCTTGGGAATCCTTAGAAATTGAGGCAGCCCAAGAGTTGCGCAAGGTTTTATTATTGACAGCGCTAGAATTTTCTCAATATTCTCAAAAGGTTTTGGAGGAAACTACCAAACAAGCAAATGCCGCTAATCTAGCAAAAAGTCAGTTTCTGGCTAAAATGAGCCATGAGTTACGCACTCCCCTTAATGCAATTTTGGGTTTTACTCAAATGATGAATCGTGATTCTTCTCTTTCGGCTACTCAGCAGGAGTATTTAGGTATTATTAATCGTAGTGGGGAACATTTGTTGTGTTTGATTAATGATGTTTTGGAAATGTCTCGCATTGAGGCGGGGCAAATTACTTTACATCAAACTTGTTTTAATCTTTATGATTTGATTAAGTCGGTGCAGGAGTTGTTAACCATCAAGTCAAATTCTAAGGGGTTATCTTTTCAAGTTTATCAGGATGCTGATTTACCTCAATATTTATCGGGGGATGAGAGTAAGTTACGTCAGATTATTGTTAATTTGGTGGGTAATGCCATTAAGTTTACCGATGAAGGTCATGTGGATTTGGTTTTATCTTTATTATCAGATAATGTGTTGACAAAGGAGATTGAATTATTAATTGAGGTGAAGGATACGGGGGTAGGTATTGAAAGTGAGAATTTGGAGAGTATTTTTGAACCTTTTAAGCAAACTGATAATAGTGTTCATTCTCGGGAAGGTACGGGGTTGGGGTTGTCTATTAGTCGTCAATTTGCCCGTTTAATGGATGGTGATATAACGGTGAGAAGTCGTTTAGGGGAAGGTTCAATTTTCACTTGTCGTATTGCCATGAGTCTTCCTCGAAAAATTGAGCAGAAATGTCAAAGTAGTCGTCGGCAGATTATTGGTTTACAAAAATCACAACCTTGTTATCGTATTTTGGTGGTGGAGGATGTACAGGATAATCGTTTGTTGATGGAAAAAATGTTGCAGTCTATGGGTTTTAATGTGCAAACTGCTTGTAATGGTAAAGAGGCGATCGCCCTTTGGCAAACATGGCAACCCCACTTAATTTGGATGGATATGAGAATGCCCATAATGGACGGCTATCAAGCCAGTCGTCATATTCGTAACCTAGAATCCATGAAAGAAAATCTTCAAAAACCAGTACCTATTATTGCCCTCACTGCCACTGCTTTTGATGAAGAAAGAGAGGCAATTTTACAAGTAGGATGCAACGATTTTGTTAGTAAACCATTCCAAGAAAAAATCATCTTTGAGATGATGGCAAAATATTTAAATATAAAATACATCTATCAAGAAAATCCCGACTCTTCACCCAAAAAAACCCTTATCCCCGCTATCGATAACCAACAAATACGCATACAACTACAAAAAATGCCCCGCCCATGGATAAATCAACTCCGTATAGCCGCCCTTAGCGCTAGAGAATTAAAACTCAAAAAACTCATCGAAGAAATTCCCTCAGAATTCAGCGCCCTTAGCCATCACCTTAATCATATGGTTAATAACCTATTCTTTGAACAAATTGCTCACCTAATCCCAGAGAATCTCCATGAATAATCTAAATACTCCAAAAGGTGACATCCTCATCGTTGATGACGTACCCGAAAACCTACAATTATTATTCACCATGCTAACCGAACATGATTACGATGTAAGGCGGGTATTGAGTGGAAAACAAGCCCTACAGGTAGTTGATGTCGAAGCGCCCGACTTAATTCTATTAGACATCAAAATGCCTGAATTAGACGGCTATCAAGTATGCAAAATTCTCAAATCCCAAGAAAAAACTAAACATATTCCTATTATATTCCTGAGTGCGCTCAACGATACCTTTGATAAAGTACACGCCTTTAATGTTGGTGGTGTTGACTATATAACCAAACCTTTTCAAATAGAAGAAGTAGTCATTCGAGTAGAAAATCAACTGCGTTTACTGAATATGCAAAGGGAAATTGAATCTAAAAATCAAGAATTAATACTATTAAATCAAGACTTAGAAGCATTCAGCCACCGAGTCTCCCACGACTTAAAAAATAAAATTCACATTATCAACGGTTTTAGCCAACTAATCGCCCAAGAATTTTCCCATCAATTTGAACCCAATGTCAAAGAATATTTTCAATATATCCATGACGAAGGAAAAAGAATGGCGGAGGTGATTAGAGACTTGTTGCGCTTATCTCAAGTGCAAAATATTGATATAGAATACTCCACTTTTAACATCAGTGAAATCGTTACCGAAATTAGTGATAAATTAACCGCAGAAAATAAAAATCGTACCGTTGATTTTATCATTTCTCCCAATGTTTACGGTCGAGGAGACTTAAATCTAATCAGAATTGTTTTGGAAAATTTATTAGAAAATGCTTATAAATACACCGCTAAAACCCTAAAACCTCGCATCGAATTTGGAACATATCAACAAGAAGGAAAAGATATATACTTCATAAAAGATAATGGGGTAGGATTTAACCCCCGTGAAGCAGAAAAACTTTTTACTCCTTTTCATCGCCTACATACCGATAGGGAATTTAAAGGCACAGGGATTGGTTTATCTACCGTTAAACGAATTATTCAACGACACCATGGAGATATTTGGTATGATGCCCAAGTTAATCAGGGTGCGACTTTTTATTTTTATTTATATTAACAACGGCAAATTATTTTTTACGAGCCAATGTTAAACCATCGCCCATGGGAATTAAACTAAGGTCAATACGACTATCTTCTTTTAAAAAATGATTAAATTCCCGAATTTTGTTAGTTCTGTTATCATTGATACTTCCATCGGCTACTTTGCCGTACCACAGCACATTATCAATGGCAATTAATCCCCCCCGACGCACCAACCATAAACACTTTTCATAATAATTAAGATAATTACTTTTATCAGCATCAATAAAGCAAAAATCAAAGGTTTCCCCTTGCCCTTGTTCCATTAAACTATTAAGGGTATCTAAAGCAGGGGCTAAAAAAAGCTCTATCTTATCTTCTACCCCAGCCCTACGCCAATATTTTCTAGCAATATCAGTATCAGCCTTACTGGTATCACAACCAATTAACTTACCATCCTCGGGCAAAGATAAAGCCATTACCGTTGAACTATAGCCCGTAAACACTCCTATTTCTAATACCCTTTTTGCTCCCATTAACTTCAATAATAAAGCCATAAATTGCCCTTGCTCGGGGGAAATTTGCATTTTACCGACAGGATGGTTTTTCATCTCCTCTCGTAATTGAGTTAAAACGGGATTTTCTCTCACCGATACGGATAACAAATAATCATACAATTCGGAGTTTAGATTAATGGTTTGGCTACTCATATTCAGTTAGATTTGATGAGAAAGTAAAGTTATAATACCAAATACCGTTAGTAAAATTTATCATCATCCACTTAAATATGCGGTTACATACTAAAAATTAGTCTAATCAATATCAAAGTTTCCTACCACCATGGCACAAAAAGCAAAAGCAAAAACTAAGGGCATGGGAGAATTTAACATATAGCTCAAGATAACGGCCAAAAAACTAACTATTAAAGTAGCAGATACCCAAATTTTTTCTTCATGGGAAAACCCTTTTTCGGCTTTAATATCCAATAAAATCTCCCTAGGAATCGGTAAAGGCATAACTCCATTAGGGGGAAAAGCCCAATAATCTCGGCGATTTAAAAATAAGTCAGTCCAACCATTTTCGTAACACCATTCTTTTATCCATTCTTCTGAAAAATGTTTGATCATTTTTAATCGTCTGTGTTTGTTCACTCTTTATTTAAATTATCAAAACTTTTTTGGGAAAAACAACTTTCTTTATTAAATGTAATATTTACTAGTTTTTCTGAGTAAAAATACTCACAGTATTAGATGGTATTTTAAAATACAATTAATGATGAGTAATCATAAATAATCCTAAGAAGAATAGAGTATTTATGGATTGTAGGCTAATAATCAATTATTTTCATTGCTATAATTAGCATAGCGGAAACAAGAAACTAGACTCAAGATACAAAGTAGAAACTTATCAAGAAATGATTAAAAAAAACCAAAAAATAAACAAAATATTAAACTTTTCCCTATTATTTATAGTGGCATTTTATTTTTCCTTGCAAAAACAAAATCTAGCAACAGCACAAAATAATAATATTAATAGTGAAGTCATAGAATTAATTAGTAGAATTGATCGCGCTAGTAGTAACAAGGATTTAGAAACTTTAAATCAATATATCTCCCCTCAGTTTAGTAGCGAAGATGGTTTGGATAATCAAACTTTTTTATCTACCCTTGAAAGTCTCTGGAATAGTTATACTAACTTGACATATACCACTAACATTAATTCCACAGAAGAAAATCAGGGACAACTAATTATTAATACCACTACCATTATTGAGGGTAGTAAACAAGAAAATGGGGAAACTGTTAATTTATTGTCCGAAATTACTGCCCGTCAAACCATTGAAAACCAACAACTTGTGGGCCAAGAAATTTTAACAGAAAAAACCCGTATTACCACGGGGGCAAACCCTCCCGACATTACTTTTAGATTGCCTGAAAGTGCAAGGGCAGGACAAGTATTTGATTTAGATGCGATCGTTGAAGATCCTATCGGTAATGGTTTAATATTAGGGGGAATAAAAGAAGAGAGAGTCAATGCCTCCCTATTTACCAATCCACAACCCATAGAATTAGATGCTCTTTCGGCAGGGGGGATTTTTAAACGGGTAACCATTAGTGAGGGCGATCATTGGTACTCAGCCATTTTTATCCGTGACGATGGCACAACCATGATTACTCAAAGGGTAAGGGTTGAATAAAAAATAAGGCGTTTGTGAATTAAGGTATGATTTTTAGTTTAGTTTGGCAATAGGCAATAGTAATAATAGTTTTAATACTATATATTTACTGTAATTCAATAATGTTTCATACTCAAAATCCGCAATGCCAACAATAACAGTTTTATTATCAATTATTCATTCTCAATTATTAATTATTTTTTAGGGTGGGCTATGCCCACCCACCATCATTGTTTATGGAAAAATTAACCCACTGTGCCTTCTAGTTTAAGGCTTAGTAATTTATCGGCTTCGGCGGCAAATTCCATGGGTAATTCGTTCAAGACGTCTTTACAGAAACCACTGACTAACATGGAGATGGCGTCTTCTTCAGAAATTCCCCTTTGGGCAAAGTAGAATAGTTGATCTTCTCCTATTTTGGAAGTGGAGGCTTCATGCTCTAGTTTAGCGGTGTTGTTATCTACCTGAATATAAGGGAAGGTATTGGCTTCGGCGTTGTCTCCAATAAGCATAGAATCACATTGGGAGTAGTTTCTAGCGCCTGTGGCTTTGTTGCCCATTTTGACTAAACCACGGTAACTGTTTTTGGAATTTCCTGCGGAAATACCTTTAGATATGATGGTGCTACGGGTATTTTTACCGATATGTACCATTTTTGTGCCGGTGTCGGCTTGTTGCATATTATTGGTAAGGGCGATGGAATAAAATTCCCCGACGGAGTTATCGCCGACTAATACACAACTGGGATATTTCCAAGTAATGGCTGAGCCTGTTTCTACTTGAGTCCAAGAAATTTTGGAATTAACTCCTTTACATAGTCCCCGTTTGGTAACAAAGTTATAAATACCCCCTTTACCTTTTTCGTCCCCTGCGAACCAATTTTGGACGGTGGAGTATTTGATGTCGGCGTTGTCTAGGGCTACTAATTCCACTACGGCGGCATGGAGTTGGTTACTGTCGTACATGGGGGCGGTACACCCCTCTAGGTAACTTACGGATGCTCCTTCTTCGGCTACAATTAAGGTGCGCTCGAATTGTCCTGTATCTCCGTTGTTGATGCGGAAGTAGGTGGATAGTTCCATGGGACATTTTACCCCTTTGGGGATAAATACAAAAGAACCATCGCTAAATACTGCGGAGTTTAGGGCGGAGAAGAAGTTGTCGCCGACGGGAACTACACTACCGAGATATTTTTGTACTAATTCGGGATATTCTTGTAGGGCTTCGGAAATGGAACAGAAGATAACGCCATCTTCGGCTAGTTTTTCTTTGAAGGTTGTACCGATGGATACGCTATCAAAGATGGCATCTACGGCAACGTTACTGAGTCTTTTTTGTTCGGAGAGGGGAATGCCCAGTTTTTCAAAGGTTTCGAGGAGGGTAGGATCAACGTCATCGAGGCTTTTAAGTTTTTCTTTGCCTTGTTTGGGGGCGGAGTAGTAAATAATATTTTGGTAGTCAATTTTTGGGTAGCCCACATGAGCCCACTGCGGTTCAGTCATTTTCAACCATTGACGATAGGCTTTAAGGCGAAATTCCAACATGAATTCTGGTTCGTTTTTTTTGGCAGAAATTAATCTGACTACGTCTTCGCTTAATCCTTTGGGAATGCTGTCGGATTCGATGTCGGTGATAAATCCGTATTTATAGGGTTGATTGACTAAGGTTTTTACGGTGGCACTCATGTTAATTAGTTTTTATAGACTTACTACTTATATAGTTTAACAACATTTTTGTTGCTAAAGTCTATTTTAAGACATTTAAACAACATTTTTGTTGTTTTATTATTTTTTTTATTTTTGAGGGCGAAAGTCTCACGGTGTAATGGTTGATTGGGGTGCGATCGCCCTTAGGGGTACATAAAAACTAACTAAAAACCCGATGTTGTAAACTGGGCATTTGTAAACGAACTTGTTGTAAACGTTGGGGATTAATTTCACCGATAGCAACGCCAATTTGAGAACCTGTACTGGCAATGATACCACCCCAAGGATCTACTATTACCGCATGACCATGGCTACAGCGACGGGCATAATGGTTGCCTGTTTGGGCGGGGGCGATGACATAGCAAGTATTTTCGATAGCTCTTGCTTGTAATAAAACTTGCCAATGATCTTTTCCAGTATAGGCGGTAAAGGCAGCGGGAATGAACATTATTTCTGCCCTTTGACGGGAAAGGTGGCGGAATACTTCGGGAAAACGGACATCATAACAGATAGAAAGACCTATTTTGCCTAATTCTTCCGTATCGCACACGGGGGGTAAATTTTCCCCTGCCATCACGGTTTTTGATTCTTGATAGTTATTACCATCCGGTACATTCACATCAAATAGGTGTACTTTATGATAGCGCCCTAATTCCATTCCATTGGCATCCACTAACATCGCTGTATTATAAGCCTTGGTGCGATCGCCCTGTAGGGGAGTAGGAAAACCGCCGCCTAAAATAGTAACTTGAAAACGTTGAGCCATACGAATCAAAAACTTTTCGCTTTTGGTGGCAATGGTATCCACTTGAGCAATTTTTTCTTCATCTCTACCCAGAAAAGAGAAATTTTCGGGCAAACCAATCAACTTCGCTCCCTGATTAACTGCTAACTCGATTAATTCCTCCGCCTGATTAAGATTCGCCTCCACATCAGGAGTGCTTGTCATGCAAACTGCCGCCGCCAAATATGATTTCATTTATACTTAAATCTACAAAAACTAACGTTCCTTAACCCGTTTAACTAATAAATTCGAGATAACTTTGAGCTAAATTTTTAACCGCTAACTCATAAAATCTTTGACCATGTTCTGGTGTCGCTAAACTAGGATTTGATCCCATTCTACCATCAGGGTAGCACCTGCGGAAGTTAGTCGCTCCATAAATGGGATGCCCTTTGGCTACGTCTTTATCTAAGGGTGCTGTCTTGATCATCTCGGGATACACAAACTGAGTTAAAGCCACTTCTGAGGGGGTAGCGTGAGAACCTTCTTGATCGCCGTATAATTCTTTTGCTAACATATAGACATCCCTAACCATAAACCAGTTAGCCACGGTACATTTTATTTTGTCATGATCTGGAATATTGAGGGTAGCAAAATGATCATAACACTCGGAAAAAGTGGCTTTGAGGGTGGCGATATTACCCCCATGACCATTAATAAAAAAGAAATGCTTGAACCCTGCCCTCGCAAGGGATGTTAAGTAGTCTTTGACGTATAAAATGAGGGTACTAGGGCGTAGGCTAATGGTGCCGGGGAAGGCGGTATGATGTAATGCCATGCCTACGTTAATGGTGGGCGCTACCATGGCGGATGTTTCTTCACCTACTCCATGGGCTACTTTTTCTGCACAAATGGCGTCAGTGCCTATTAATCCTGTGGGGCCGTGTTGTTCGGTAGAACCAATGGGGATGATAATGCCTTTAGATTGGGATAAATATATTTCTACTTCTTGCCAGGTGGATTGGTGTAGTTGCATTCTCTATTTAATAGTTATTCATTAATACTAACTATTGTAACTTTCTGTTATGGTTTAATTTCCAGAGCAAACTAGAGCTAAAGTTGATTAAGATATGAGCGGTAATGGGTACTAAGAGGTTATCAGTGGCATAGGCGCTGTATCCGAGAATAGAGCCGATGATGGTTGCCCATAATACATAATGCCAGTTTTGGGCATCGCTCAGGTGTAGGACTCCAAAAAGAATGCTGGAAATAACGATCGCACCATAACCATAACCAAAAGCCGGAATCATTACCCCCCTAAATAATAATTCTTCACTTAACCCGGGTAATAAACCCACCCAAATCAAATCAGGTAAGAGTAAAGGAGAAATAATGAGATTCATATATTTTTCAGCACTGATGCGGTAGGGAGTCCAACATTTGCTTAACACCACACTAGCTAATAATATTCCTGTAGCTAATAATGCTCCCGTGATGATAGCTGATAAATTAAATTGTATAGGGATAAGGGCGATCGACCCTGCCCGATGCCAAATCTGGGCAATGAGTAGAAAAATAACCGCAGTTATCCCCATGAAAACTAAAATTTGAATGCGACTTAAAGATTCTACATTTTCTTGATTGTCACTCATTTTGAATATTAAAGTAGTTAAAAGAAAGGCAGCCTTGCTTAATCATTGTATGAAATATAATTCCATGGTGCTAGAAATTTCGAGATTAAACTACTATGATCATTGCGCTGTCCACCCTCGTAGAATCTTAAAATAATCTTAAACAAAAAATCCCCCTAAGGGGATTTTAAGAAAGGATAACTAACGACCTAATACCTGAATCGTCACAGGGCCTACTCCCCGACTTTTCAAACCGATGGCCTGAGCAGCTCCCGCCGCCAAATCAATTACCCGTCCACCAGTAAAAGGGCCACGGTCATTAATTCTCACCACCACAGAGCGACCATTACTTACATTAGTAACCTTCACACGAGTACCAAAAGGTAAGCTACGATGGGCGGCGGTTAAGGCATTTTGGTTAAATCTTTCCCCATTAGCCGTTCTACGACCATGGAAACCAGGACCATACCAAGAAGCAATACCTCTAATGACTCTACCTGTAGAACCCTTCACTCCAGCACCACTAGCAATAACTTGTTCAGGTTGATCAATGATAGAAGTGATAGGCTCGGCATTGCCTAATAATCTACGTAATCTATTAGTAGCCTGTAAAGCGTCATTTTGAGCATTGGTTGTGGAATCAGGCAAAATAGTTCCATCGTTGAGGGCAATGAGATCTTCTTGATCGTATTGGATCAAATGTTCTGCCCTTTGACTATCCCAGCGCACCGCAATTTTATTAGCATCGGCCTGTTGTTGATGGAGTTGATCGAGACGAGAAGCAAATTCTCTGGCCCTGGCATTGATTTCCCCTTGATCATTACCCACAAAGGTTAGTAAGGGAATATTTTGGAAATGTAGAGTTACGGCTTGTTGAGATTGCCACTGATGGGAGTAAAGTTTGCTGGTTAAAAATTCTTGTATAGTGTCGTTTAGTTGTACAGCAACAGGGTTATTGACCTGAGAAGTACCTGCTGTATTTTGCTCAGAGAAATTCGCCGTATTAGCTCTTACGTTAGGAGCGATCGCTAAACCAGATACTCCTAAAATAATTGTGATGGCTGATCTAACAGCGTTGTTCCAAGTGTTTGTAAGCATAGTTTTTTTCTTGATTGAATTAGATCGCAACCCCCGTAAGGGGTTTATCTTGTTTCCTACTCCTAGATGATGGAATGTTTACATTCTTTAATAAATTTTGACTCTACCTAAGTTAACACGTCATTTTTGCTTAGGGGGTAAGAAATACTTATCAAAAAAAAAGATAAAGCAACGATTTCTTATGAGCATTGAAACCATCACAATAAACAACTATATTAGTAAGTTTATTTATTTTGAAAAATAGCCCTTAAGTTAAACAAAACTAATCAATAGAGCAAAAAAAAGCATTCGTTTATGTTTGCTTTAATCTTGAAACTGAACATTATGAAAAAATAAACCTTCAAGATAACTCACTATGCTAATGATCAATCCATTTTTTTGAAGATTAGGCTTAAATTCAGTGAAAAATATTAAATAATTCCTTCATTAATTCAAAAAAACTATTCCACAAAAACCATAAAAAACTCGATGAATAATGGTATGATTTCCCCTAGTAAACGGATAATAATATGATCAAAAAACCAGATAAGAATAAATGATCATATTAGCTATCATGATTATTCTTATAATTTATTTTTATTTAAAGAGACAGAAAATATGGATTATAAACAGGCTGGAGTAGATATAGAAGCAGGGAGAGAATTTGTTAACAAAATTGGTTCAGCGGTAGAAAGCACTTATCGTCCGGGGGTTTTAGGCGGCTTAGGTGGTTTTGGTGGTTGTTTTGAAATTCCTTCTGGCTACAGACAACCTGTTTTGATTTCTGGCACTGATGGAGTAGGCACAAAATTAAAAATTGCCCACCAACTAAATCGCCATGACACAGTAGGTATAGATTTAGTAGCCATGTGCGTTAATGATATTCTCACATCAGGTGCTGAGCCATTATTTTTCCTTGACTATTTAGCCACAGGTAAACTAAACCCCCAGCAACTCCAAGAAGTAGTTGTAGGCATTGCCCAAGGATGTAAAGAAAGTGGTTGCGCTTTGCTTGGTGGAGAAACCGCCGAGATGCCAGGTTTTTATCAGGTAGGGGAATATGATTTGGCTGGTTTCTGTGTCGGTATTGTCGAAAAATCCTCTATTTTAGACGGCAAAAATGTTCAAATAGGAGATCAGGCGATCGCCCTTAGCAGTAGCGGTATTCATAGTAACGGCTTCTCCCTAGTGCGCAAAATCATCGAAGTAAACCAATTAAACTGGGAAGACAAACCAAAAGAATTAGGAGGATTAACCCTAGGGGAAACCTGCCTTACCCCCACCCGCATCTATGTAAAACCAATCCTTAAAGCCCTTGAAAATCACCTCGGCATCAAAGCCATGGCACATATCACAGGGGGAGGTATCCCCGAAAACTTACCCCGTTGTCTTCCCGACAACCTCTCCATCGAAGTCAACCTCAACAATTGGCAAATTCCCCCCATCTTTCAATGGTTAGCCAAAACAGGCAACGTCAACCAACAAGATATGCTCGATACCTTTAACATGGGAGTCGGTTTTGTAGTGATTGTGCCACCCCACAAAGTAAAAGAAACTATCGCATTTTTTGAAGGCGAAAATATTTCCTCCTACCATATCGGCAAAGTTATCGAAGGAAAAAAAGACATTCAGTTTGTCTGCTAAACCCTTTGAAGGGTTGAACATTGTTCAACCCCCATCAGCTATAACTTTATTTATAAGCCTTTACACATTGTTCCACTAAAGGAGCAACTTGATCCACATCTTTCCACCCTAAAATTTTGGTTTCTTTTTTCTCTAAATTTTTATAAGAGCGGAAAAACTCAGCAATTTCTTCGAGACGATGGGGCGCAATATCCTTTAAAGACTTAACATGATCATAGCGAGGATCTTCGGCAGGAACACAAAGAATTTTCTCATCTCTATCTCCCCCATCAACCATTTCCAACATAGCCACAGGGCGCGCCGCAATCACACAACCAGGGAAGGTAGGTTCATCCATTATTACCATACCATCTAAAGGATCACCGTCATCCGCCAAAGTATTAGGTACAAAACCATAGTCATAAGGATATTTCACCGAAGAAAATAATACTCTATCTAAAATAAAAGCATTCATATCCTTATCAAACTCATACTTATTTTTACTTCCCCCAGGAATTTCAATTAAAACATTGATTAAACCAGCCTTGGGTTGTGCGGGAATACGAGATAAATCCATTTAAAATTCTCCTTCATAAAAGTTATTTATACGCCTACCTATTTAATCACAGATTCGACTCATGGGGTTTTGTGAATTTTTCATGGGGAAAAAGAATAAAACAACAAAAATGTTGCTAAAGTACCTTAAAATAGATCCACAGAAGAAAATATATAAAAATTAAGAACGCTCACCATTATTAAATAACTCATTATGACTGAAACTATATTATCTGTCCGTAACCTTACCGCTTCTGTTGATGGCACTCCTATCCTCAAAGGGGTTAACCTAGAAATCAAAGCAGGAGAAGTCCATGCTATCATGGGGCGTAATGGTTCTGGAAAAAGTACCCTTTCCAAAGTTTTAACAGGGCATCCCGAATATGAAGTCACAGGGGGAGAGGTAATCTATAAAGGAGAAAATTTATTAGAAAAAGAGCCTGATGAGAGGGCGTTAGCTGGAATTTTCTTGGCGTTTCAATATCCTTTAGAAATTCCTGGGGTAAGTAATTTAGACTTTTTGAGAGTGGCTTATAATGCCCGTTGTAAATATTTAGGTTTAGAAGAAATCGACGCTTTTGATTTTGAAGATTTAATCGAGGAAAAATTGGGCGTTGTCAAAATGGATTCTGCTTTCCTCAGTCGTAGCTTAAATGAGGGTTTTTCTGGGGGAGAGAAAAAGCGCAATGAGATTTTGCAGATGGCTTTATTAGAGCCTAATTTGGGTATTTTGGATGAGATTGATTCAGGGTTAGATATTGATGCTTTACGCATTGTTTCTGAGGGGGTAAATCAGTTGAAAAAACCTGATAATGCTTTCTTATTAATTACCCATTATCAAAGATTATTAGATTATATTACCCCTGATTTTATCCATGTTATGTCCCAAGGAAAAATCGTCATGAGTGGCAATAAAGATTTAGCTCTTGAGTTAGAAGAAAGGGGATACAATTTCTTGGAAGATGAAGAGTTAGTAGAGGTATAATTTTTTGTGGTTTTCGTGTTAGGTTTATTATTTTTTGTTGTAAATTTTATATTTTATTTTTATGTCTAATTCTGTAGCTACTATCAATGCTAATAACTTTCAAATCAATAGTGATGCCTATTTAGGTAATTTATTACAAGTAGCAGAAAGTATGACCAATAATTTTGGTGATCATTTAAATACTTCTATGGAAGAATTAAAACAAAAGTTTGCAAGGGAAGTTGTTAAGTTAAATATTCCTAATAACAAGGATGAAGCATGGCGTTTTACTGATTTAAGTGATTTACAAAAAATTGATTTCCATGCCCCTACTAAACAAAATTTATCTGACTTTATTTTAGATGGTTTTAAGTTACAAGAAGCCCCTAATTCTAGGCTAGTTTTTGTTAATGGTTTTTATGATGAAAACTTGTCGGATATTTCTGCATTACCTGATGGAGTTTATGTGGGTAATTTGACAAACTTGGATGGGAGTAAAAAGGAAAAAGTTAGTCATTTTTTAGGACAAAATCACTCTGACAATGAAGTTTTTTCCGCTCTCAATACCGCAGGAATTAATGATGCTTTTGTGGTGTGGGTAGATAAAAATGTGGAGGTTGATATTCCTATTCATTTACTCCATATTGTGGCGAAGGAAGATTTACCAATTTTTATACAACCCCGCATTTTGATGATTGGGGAGGTTAATTCCCGTTGTCAGATTATAGAATATTATGGAGCAACTAGCGTTGGTTGTTCTGATGCGGTGGGTGGTAAGCCTTATTTTACAAATGTTGTCACCGAAATTCATTTACAGGAAAATGCGTCTTTGAGTCATTGTCGCATTCAACGGGAATCGGGGGATGGTTTTCATATTGCCCAAAGTGCGATCGCCCAGTACCGTAACAGTAGTTATACTATAAATGAAATAAGTTTGGGTGGAAAACTATACCGTCATAACCTAGACATACTTCAAAAAGGCGAACAAACCTATACTAACCTTCACGGCTTAACCATGGTGCAAGGAAAACAGATAGCTGATACCCATAGCCATGTGAGTTTAAACCACCCCTATGGCACGGTAAACCAACTCCATAAGTATATTTTAGATGACTCTGGCCATGGTATTTTTAATGGTAGGGTAGATGTGCCAAAACTTGCTCAAGAAACTAATGCAGCGCAACTTAACCGCAATTTGTTACTTTCTCCCAAGGCACGAATTAATACCAAACCCGAATTACAGATTACCGCCGATAACGTTAAATGCGCCCATGGTGCGACGGTTAGCCAACTAGAAGCCGATGAAATTTTTTATCTTCGTAGTCGTGGTTTAAATGAAGATGATGCCCGTCATCTCTTGTTAGATGCTTTTGCGGGGGAAATTATCGAGAAGATTCCTTATCAATCTTTAAGACAACGTTTAACCCAATGTGTTGCCTGTCGCACCATTGATTAATTTTTATTCATTATCAACTATTAATTATCAATTACCTATTCCCCAAAATATTGCTATAACATAGTAAAAATCTTTTATTGTTAAGTGAGGGGTGAAGTTTGATGAAATTACGTCAATTGTTGTCCAATATAAAACAGATTAACTCAATTCCTGAACATCCCGCCCTTGATACTGATGTGAAAGGGATTGTGACAAATTCTCAGTTGGTTTCAGCGGGGGATGTATTTATTGGGATGCCTGGCACGAGGGTTGATGGGGGTGAGTTTTGGCAAAGTGCTTTGAATGAAGGGGCGATCGCCTCTATAATTAGTCAAGAAGCCTATGATAAAATGCCCCCCGCCGACTCTGATTGCGTCATCGTTGCTGATGATATGAATGATGTATGTGCGCAAATTGCGAGTAAATTTTATGATTATCCTAGCCAAAAGTTAGGTATGATAGGGGTTACAGGTACTAACGGCAAAACAACCACCACTCACTTAATCGAATTTTTCCTCCATCAAGCCCAGAAAAAAACCGCCCTCTTTGGCACATTGTATGCCCGTTGGCAAAATTATCAAAAAACCGCTAGTCATACCACTCCTTTTGCCGTGGATTTACAGGCACAATTAACGGAAGCTGTAAACGCTGGAAACCAATACGCCGTAATGGAAGTAAGTTCCCATGCCCTCGCCCAAAAACGCATTAAAGGCTGTCATTTTGATGTGGCTGTATTTACTAATTTAACCCAAGATCACCTCGATTATCACAAAGATATGGAGGATTATTTTCAAGCCAAAGCCCTTCTATTTAATAATGAATATCTCCATGGTAAGGCTATTATTAATTATGATGACCCCTATGGACAAAGATTGATCCAATCTAGTAAAGATGTTTGGAGTTATAGTGTCACTAACCCTGAAGCCGATTTATACACCACTGATTTAGTTTATCAAGCCACGGGAGTAGAAGGAATTTTACACACTCCCAAAGGGAAAACTAAGTTTTCTTCTCCTCTAGTGGGGCAATTTAATCTTTCTAACCTTTTGGCTGGGGTGGGTGCTGTGTTACAGTTGGGTATTGATTTGGATACCATTACCCAAGGTTTACCCCATTTTACAGGAGTGCCGGGGCGCATGGAAAGGGTGCAGGTAAAACCGAATCAGGATATTACGGTAATCGTGGATTATGCCCACACTCCTGATAGTTTAGAAAATTTACTCAAGGCTTCTCGCCCTTTTATTACGGGTAAAATGATATGTGTGTTTGGTTGTGGGGGCGATCGCGATCGCACCAAACGTCCTATAATGGGTAAGATAGCGGCGGATTTAGCAGATGTGGTGGTAGTAACTTCCGATAATCCTCGCACCGAAAACCCTAATCAAATCCTTGAAGATATTTTGACGGGTATTCCTAACCATATTAACCCCATTGTACAGGGCGATCGCTCCTTAGCCATCCAAACCGCCATCCAAACTGCCCAAGCAGGTGATGGGGTATTAATTGCAGGAAAAGGCCATGAAGATTATCAAATTTTAGGTACAGAAAAAGTGCATTTTGATGATAGGGAAGAAGCCCAAAAAGCCCTCAATAATAATTAATTAGGCTTTAATAAAAACGTGGATTAGTGTTGATAAATAAAAGGATGGGGAAATTATAAACATATAATCTATTCCCCATATTTATCCCTTAAAAATCCGATTCAAGCATAACCCCACGGGTATAATTACGGGTTTCCGATTGTTCGGGGCTAAGGAAGATTTTTTCCACTGAATTTTGTTCTAGCACAAATCCCACCCTTTGTCCTACTTGATTATCTCGCACATCAAGATAAATCACCTCATCACATACCCTGGCTATTTGTTTAAGGTCATGGGCGCTCATGATAATGGTATAATCATCTTTCAACTCATAAATTAAGTTTTCTATTTCAAGGGTAGAAATAGGGTCTAAGGCTGAACATGGTTCATCTAATAATATCACTTCTGGTTGAAGGGCGATCGCCCTTGCGATACATAATCGTTGCTTTTGCCCCCCAGACAATAACATGGCATTTTTACGAAGATTATTTTTTACCTCCTGCCATAAACCCACTCGCTTAAGGGAATCCTCAATAATATCATCCAAGTTTTGACGAAAACCATTTACCTTCAAACCCATGGCAATATTTTCATAAATAGAAGTAGGAAAAGGGGTTGGCCGTTGAAATACCATGCCAATGCGTCGCCTTAACTGAATAGGCTGAATGCCAGAAGTGTAAATATTTTCACCATCAAAATAAACTTTACCCTCTACCCTGATGCCTTCCATTAAGTCATTAAGACGGTTAAAACACCTTAATAACATACTTTTCCCAGAGCCAGAACGTCCAATTACTCCTGTTACTTTATTTTCAGGAATTTCCAAATTAACCCCTAGTAATAAGGGTGTATTTTCATAATAGACTGATAAATTTTGAACGGTAATAATACTATTTAATGTTTTCATAAAATATCCTCTTTTTTTTGATAATTAATTACGTTGAAGATTATTAAAATATTCCCTAATAAGTACAGAAAATAAGTTTAAAATAATTAAAATAACTACTAAAACTATGGTGGCAGCGGCGGCTAACTGTTGTACTTGCGCACTAGGATTTTGTAACCAGTTAAAAATCTGCACGGGTAAAGTGGTATAACTACTTTGCAACCCTTGCCATGACAAAGGTGGGAGAAAACGCACGGATGCGGCTACCCCAACCCCAATCAAAGCAGCAGTTTCCGCCAATGCCCTCGTTTGGGAAAGCAATACTCCCGTTAAAATTCCAGGTAAAGCAGAGGGGAGAATTAGTTTTCTTAATACCTGCTGTTTCGACATTCCCAGGGCATAGCCACCATTTTTTAATCTTTTACTACTACTTTTAATGGCACTACGACTAGCAATGATAAGGGTAGGTAAACTCATCACCGTCAATACCAATGCCCCTGATAAAATACTAGGCCCCCCCGTAATCGGGCGCATCCAGCGCACAAAAATTTGTAAACCTAACAAGCCGTAAAGAATGGAAGGGATGGAAGCAAGATTGGCGATGCTGATTTCGAGAATGTTATCAATGCGTTTATTTTTGCGATATTCTTCAAGGTAAATGGCACTACCTACCCCCAAGGGAATTACCATCACAAGGGTTAATATAAACAGCCACAAACTTCCCACTAATGCCGATAGTATTCCTGATTCTTCTGCCCTACGGGAAGCAAAGCTGGTTAAAAAAGCCCAATTAATTTTTTCTAACCCTGTTTGAGATAAATTCCATAATAAAATAGCAATAAATACTACCCCAAAAATCGCTCCTAAAAATGCCAAAATGGTAAAAGTGCGATCGCACCATAGACGAACATTATTAATAGGGGCTTTCAAGCCAGGGGCGCTCAAAGATTCCCTCAACAAAGGTTGATAACTATTGCCCCCTGAGGAATAAAAAGCAGGAATTACATTGGTTTCTTGATTAACATTAATTAATTCTTTTTTTGCTAATTTATTAACACTGGTACTAAAAGAAAACAGTTGTTTTTCCGATTTATTTTGTAACCAATAACTAATGGTATTCAGAGTAAAAGTTACTAAAAATAAAATAAAACCTAAAGTGAAAATAGTCTTAAATAAAATAGAATCAAATTGTACTGAACCTAAACTCACTTTGATGATAAATGATGTAATTGTTTCAATGGGTTGTAACGGATTTAAAGTTAAATTTGGTCGTTGCCCAGAGGCGATCGCCACTACCATTGTTTCTCCTAATGCTACAGAAGTAGCCAAAGTAAAAGAAGAAAGAATCGCAGGATAAGTCAAAGGTAACAACACCTTGTAAATCATCTCAAAACGAGTAAAACCAAGAGCATAAGCCGAATTTCGTAAATCATCAGAAATCCCACTCAAAGCATCCTCCGTCAAAGAAGAAATAATCGGAATAATCAAAATTCCCACACAAATTCCCGCACTCAAAGCATTGAAACCCCCCATATTCGGAAACAAACTATTTCTCAATAAAGGAGTCAAAAAAAGCAAAGCAAAATAACCATAAACAACCCCAGGAATTCCCCCCAAAGACTCCATAGCTATTTTCAAAAACCTTCTCACATTTTTCGGGGCAAACTCCGATAAATAAATCGCCCCCAAAATTCCCACAGGAATCGCCACTAACAAAGCAATTATCGTAACCAAAAAAGTTCCCGATAACAAAACAATAATACCAAATTGAGGGTCAGAAAAATTAGGAGTCCATTCCCTACTACCCAAAAATTCTCCCACCGAAACCACCTGAAAAAAAGCCCAAGTTTCATAAAGAAAAATTCCCACAATGCCAACGGTAATAAGAATAGGAATAAAGCCCAAAACCGTTATCAAAAATTCTACCAAAACACTGGGAAAATTATCAATATTAAACTTTTTTTTATAATTAATTTCCTTGATCATCTGTCCCCTTTTCAATTAAATTTTCTAAAGCACTTAACGCTGATTGTGTTCCCATAGAATCCCGTTCTAATTTCTTAACTACGGTTTTATTTTTCTCCGAAATTTTAACCAAAAACTTAATTTCTGGCTTTAACTGCTGTGCCATACTATTAATAGTTGTATTTGCCTCATTAATCTGACTTCCTAAACTAGCAATCTCACTAGCAATAACATTAAAAGAACTAGAACGACTATTATCCGCAGGTAAATTAGCTGAAATAATTGATACTTGTTGAGACAAATTATCTACCTTTTTACTAATTCTTTCAATTAAAAACGTACTCCGATCAATTCCCTTAAATTTTTCCCTAAAACTATCACAAACTTGACCTACTTCTGTAGTAAATTCAATAATAGATTTAATACTATTTTCCAAAGAACTAAAAGTAGTTTTTCCCTTCTTAGAAAGTAAAGCCCCTAGCTCATTAAAACTTTGATTTAATAAACTTATTTCTTTACTTTGTTTCGACAACTCCTCCTTCTGTTGCTCTAGCCTTTGAGTTTGAGTTTTCAATAAACTATTGCTAGTTTTCAAATTAGCCTGTTGTTCTTCTAATTGCTGAGAATATTCCTTAACCTTCTCTTTTTCTTTCTCTATTTTTCTAGCATATTTTCTCAAATCTTTTTCTTGACTTGTTAATTTTTCATTAATATTAGAAAACATCTGAGCCTGAGCCAAAATTAATGAACTTAACTCCAACATCCCCACTTCTTTTCCATTTTCTATCACTACAATAGGACTATAAATTTGTTTTGGAGGACGACTCAAAGCCTTTTGCACCGCTTCATTTATACCCGTAAAAATATCTATTTTTAGAGATTGATAATCATAGTTATTCAAAAATAATTTAATAGGTCGTTTTGCGTATATATCCCTAGCATATTCCCTACTCATAATCTCAAAAAATTTTTGTCTAGGTACAACCCCTAAAATTTCCCTATCTTCTATGACAAAAAACCCAGAAAGAGTAGGATTGGCTAAAAGATGACTTTCCACTAAGCTAGTTAAAACATCAACTTCAACCCGATAGTTATCAAGGGGTAACTCAGCTAGAATATTTTTCCTCTCCAGAATATCTAATTTAGGGGGCATATCATTTAGCAGAACTGCTCATTTATTTACGTCATATTTATTGTAAAAAATAAACCTCTTATTTTCAACTTTTTTTGTCTTAATCTTCTCTTAACTTAAACCTTCTTAGACAAGACTATTACGTAATTTTACGGACATAATAGATTTAATTTCTTAACCTGTTGTTAATTTATAATTTTGTTTTTTATGCTTTATTTAAAGAGTAATTATTATTTGAATAAGTGTTTATAAATACAATAAATATTATGAATATTACTACCAGAGAGAAAGTATTAAGAAATAGTTTACTAATGTCTTCTATGTTGGTTACGGCATTGGCAGGATGCGCCAATAATTCTTCGGTAAGTAGTAGTAACGGTTTAACTGGTGATATTGTTATCGATGGTTCATCCACCGTTTATCCTATTACCGAGATAGTCAGTGAAGAATTTGAAACTGATAATCCTAACGTGCGCATTGCCATTGGTATTTCTGGCAGCGGAGGAGGCTTGAGCAAGTTTTGTGCAGGGGAAACGGATATTTCCAACGCTTCACGGGCGATTAAACCAGAGGAAATTGAGCAATGTAATCAAAATGGAGTGGAGTTTATCGAATTACCCGTGGCATTTGATGCCCTTTCCATGGTGGTTAATAAGGAAAATGATTGGGCTGCTTGTCTTACTGCTAATGAATTGCGCACTATCTGGAGTCCAGAATCTCAAGGGGTAGTTAATAATTGGAGTCAAGTTAGGGAGGGTTTCCCCAATGTACCGCTTAATTTATATGCCCCCGGTACTGATTCAGGTACTTTTGATTATTTTACCGAAGCCATTAACGGTGAGGAGGGTTTGAGTAGAGGGGATATTACTGCTACGGAGGATGATAATGTCATTGTTCAAGGTGTTAGTAATGATGTTGGTGGGTTAGGTTATTTTGGTTTGTCTTATCTTGATGAAAATTTGGATGAGCTTAAACCCGTGGCGCTGGATAATGAAAATGCTGATGATGGTGGTGATGGTTGCATTGAACCTAGTGTGGCGAATGTGGAGGCTGGAATTTATCAACCCCTTGCGCGTCCATTATTTATTTATGTGAAAACAACATCTTTAGAACGTCCTGAAGTTAAGGCTTTTGTTGATTTTTATCTCTCTGAGGATAATGCGGTATTTATTCGGGAAGCCGGACAAATTGAATTATCTTCTTCTGTATATGAAAAAGCTCAAGCTCGTTTACGGGAAAAAACCACTGGTTCGGTATTTGTGGGGGTTTCTACTATTGGGGTTAAGTTAGATGAGGTGCTTTAATTGTTAATGTTTGTTACAAAAATCACTGATTTTTTGGCTTTTTTTCGTTTTCGGTCTGTTTCATGTTATGCTTGTTATATAATGGGAGGCTAAACTTTTTTAAAAGCTAACGGTCATATTTCTATTATTAAAAACACACTCTCATAATAGGCTATTCCAAGGCAAATATCAATGAAAAAAGGATTTTTCGTAACAAATCTACATAAAATTTGTACCATAGAGTAAATATCTTTCGGGGGAGGGATAGTATTAATCAAGTTGGGCATAACTCAATGGTAAATTGTTAATGGTTTATTTATTTTAATGAGCAACAGGTTATGTCTGAAGTTAGAAACGCAGTGCAAAAATTATATAATACCTATCCTTTTCCCCCCGATCCTCTCTTGGATGAGCCACCCCCTGGATATAATTGGCGATGGCATTATCAATCGGCGTACAATTTTTGTAAGGGAAAAAAACCCCATAAACCACAGGTTAGAATTTTAGATGCTGGTTGTGGTACGGGTTCGAGTACCGAATATTTAGTTTTACATAATCCGACGGCGGATATTTTGGCGGTGGATATTAGTGAAAATGCTTTGGCTACGGCTCAAAAAAGGTTGGAAAAGTCGGGAGTTTTAAAGGATTTTCAAGGAAATATTGAATTTCGTCAGTTTAATTTGGAGAGGGCAAGGGAGTTGGAAGGCTCTTTTGATTTTATTAATTCGGTGGGGGTATTACATCATTTACCTAATCCTGTGGTGGGTATTCAAGCCTTGGCGGATAAGTTGGCTGATGATGGATTATTTCATATCTTCGTTTATGGGGAGTTGGGTAGATGGGAGATTTTGTTGATGCAAAGGGCGATCGCCCTTATCCAAGGAGATAAAATAGGGGATTATCGAGATGGTGTGGCGGTAGGTAGGGAGTTATTTGCAGGATTACCAGAATCTAGCCGTATATTACAACGGGAAAAGGAACGTTGGGCATTGGAAAATCAACGGGATGAATGTTTTGCCGATATGTATGTTCACCCCAATGAATTTGATTATAATATCGATAGTTTATTCGAGTTTATTAACACTTCGGGCTTAGAGTTTGTGGACTTTTCCAACTGTGACTTTTGGCAAATAGAAAGGTTAATTAAAAGCGAGGATTTACGAGAAAGGGTAAAACAATTAACGATCCAAGAGCGTTACCGTTTGATAGAATTATTAGACCCTTCCAATGTTACCCACTATGAATTTTTCCTTGCTAAACCCCCTCTTAATCGAGAAACATGGCAAGATGATCAATTATTATTAACCGCTAAACCTGAATTAAATCCCTGTATGTTAGGTTGGGAAAGTAAGAGTTTACTAGATTATAACTATCAACCCATTACCCTCAACGACCAAGAATTTGAGGTGATGAAGTTAGCCTCTGGTAATCCTCAACGAAATTTAACCGTTAAAGACATTCTTTCTCAGGTTAATTGTACCTTGGATGAGGTGCGATCGCTCCTTAGGCGTCAATTAATCATGATGGGTTAAGAGCAAAGCAAGGGCAAAGACAATCATTGTTGAAATTAAGCTACCATGGATAAGACATTATCGTAACTTGACTAGAAATTACTAGCAAAATCAAAGGCGTATTATTTAAACCTCTGACATCATGGAAGACTCTTTCACTCTAACCCTACTAATCATCATAACCGTATTTGCGGGGATCAGTTCTCAAGTATTGGGAGAATTCTTCAAAATACCCAGTATCGTCTTCCTACTCATCTTTGGAGTGTTACTCGGTAGAGATGGTTTAGGAATACTAGAACCTGAACTTTTAGGAGTAGGATTAGAAGTATTAGTCGCCCTTGCCGTAGCCATCATTTTATTTGAAGGAGGCTTAAACCTAGAATTAAAACAACTAGATAAAGTCTCCGGGAGTTTACGAAATCTCGTCACCATCGGTACATTAATAACCTTTATCGGTGGTGGCATGGCCGCCCACTGGTTAGCAGAATTTCCCTGGGAAATCGCCTTCTTGTACGCATCCTTGGTGGTTGTCACAGGCCCTACGGTGGTTGGCCCATTATTAAAACAAGTAGCCGTAGATAAGCGCGTAGCCACCTTATTAGAAGGGGAAGGGGTTTTAATCGATCCCGTGGGCGCCATTTTAGCGGTGGTGGTATTAGATACCATTCTCAATAGCTCTGCCTATTCCCTCGAAATTATCACGGGGTTATTATTTCGCCTCGGTATCGGGGCTATCATTGGGGGTGTCAGTGGTTGGTTATTAGGCTCGTTTCAAAAAAACGCCAATTTTGTCCCTGAAGAATTAAAAAATTTAGTAGTTTTGGCTGGGGTATGGGGTACATTTGGACTATCCCAGATGATCATCAGTGAGTCAGGATTAATGGCAACGGTGACGGCGGGAATTGTGGTGAGGGCGTCTGGTATTCCCGAAGAAAGGTTACTACTGCGTTTTAAAGGACAGTTAACGGTATTGTGTGTATCGGTTTTGTTTATCCTCTTGGCGGCGGATTTATCCATTGATAGTATTTTTGCCCTGGGGTGGGGAAGTGTCTTAACGGTGTTAGTGTTAATGTTTTTGGTTCGCCCCCTGAGTATTTTAATTTGTACTTGGAATAGTGATCTTAATTGGCGTCAAAAGATTTTTTTAGCATGGATTGCCCCCCGCGGAATTGTCTCGGCTTCTGTGGCTTCTTTGTTCTCTATTTTGTTAACCCAAAATGGTATTAACGGGGGAGATTCTATTAAGGGGTTAGTTTTTTTAACGATCATGATGACGGTTTTTGCCCAAGGTTTGAGCGCAGGGGCGGTGGCGAATTTACTTAAAATCAAATCTTCCTATGCTGGGGGGGCAGTGATTGTGGGGTGTAATCCTCTGGGCCGTTTAATTGGGCGTATTTATCAAAATCAAGGGGAATCGGTGGTTTTAATTGATACGGATAAGGATGCTTGTGAGAAGGCTAAACAGGAGAGTTTGCCTGTGTTTGAGAGTAGCGGTTTAGATCCTGAGGTGATGGAAAAGGCTGGTATTACTTCCGTGGGAACTTTGGTGGCGCTTACTAATAATGGGGATGTTAATTTAATGATTGCACAAAGGGCGATCGAAGAGTTTGCCCCCCCCAAGGTGTTGGCGGTATTTCCTAAGCAAAATGATAATAATGTCAAGGCAAATAAGCAAAAAATTAATCAACCTTTTATCAATGAGTTACCCGTTAAAATCTGGAATCAATATTTACAGGATGGTTTATTTAGGCTCGGTAAAACGGTAATTAGGGGCAAAGGAGAGGCGATCGATTTTCAGCAAGTACATATTCAAGCCCTGATTACCTCGGGGGAATTGTTGCCCCTGTTGGTGCGTCGTAATGGTAAGCTAGATATTATCCAAGCTAATGAGGAATGGAAGTTAGGAGACGAAATTATCTATCTTCTCCATGATCCTCGTCCCCAATTATTGAAACGTTTATCGGGGGTAACTGCTTCTTCGCGCCTCAATTTGGAAAAATTACCGAAGGTTGAGGAGATTCCTTTATCAGTCAATATAAAACAGGCATAAATAATTAAGGAGCACTGAAAATAGATGTTAAGAAAAACAAATCTTAGTTCGATTTATCGAACGATAACCTGTTAGCCGTGTAATTCATTACACGGTGGTTATTTAATTTGATTCCATTAAATGGTGGGTAAATCATTATTATTTACAATTCCTCTCCTAGCAACTGATGCTTATTGGAAGGTGCGCTGGTAAATCTCATTTAACTGTTTATAAGCATTCCAATCTCCATTACTCCTCAAACCCCTTAACTTACTCTCCATTAATAACCTCGCTTCAGAGCGCGTCAGGGGCTCAAAAAAAGTCTCCCGTTGTTCAACCTTCACACGAAAAAAAAGCCTTTGAGCATAAAGGGTAGTAAACAATTCCTCCTGTTTCTCAATGAGGCACAATCGATAAAGTAGTCCAAAAGTAGGATGATTAATATATGTTTCAGTAGTCATTAAACTTACAAATGATGATGCTAAAGTTTTTTAGCTTAGCATGGTAATAATTGATTGTATCCTTTATTTATCCACAATTTTATCTTTCTGTAAAGGGACTTTACCCCCCATCAAAATAAAAACGTCATCCGACTAATCAGACAACGTTTTTAGGTTCTATAATCACTGCTTAATAATTGATCGTATCTAGTTTTGTTCAGCTTTGCGGGAACTCTTTTTAGCACCTGCTGCCCCTAGTAAACCAAGCACTAACAAGCCACCAACGGTACCGGGTTCAGGCACGGCGACAAAGCCCAAGGCATCAAAACTTGCATCCACGTCTGCTGGTCCTGTTAGATTCATCGTGATACTGGTAATGTTACCAAAATTGAAGCTAGATGAATTGGTAAAGTTATCAAATGCAAAAAAAGCATTTCCAGCATTTAAACCAGATAAAGCTAGAGATGTAGTGTTTGTACCATCACTTAAAACAAACTGCACACTAGTATTCAAATCAACACTAAGAATATCTATACCAATACCTGCAAAGGGAGCCGCGTTAAAGTTTAATCCTGCACCGTTAGCATCCCACAAAACACTTGCTGAAGTTTGTACGTTGGCTGGATTACTCCAAGATAAACTAGTGGGACTAGCAGGACCTACTGTAAAGCTAGATATGCCGTTATCAAAACCAGAAACTGAAGTTAAAGATAGTTTTCTGTAATTTCCGAGGTTATTAATAATGGGAGTACCATTTCCAGCAGTTACTTCAAAAACTTGTGTTCCGCCGTTAGTTCCAATGGTTGAAAAGTCGCCTTGATTTGTTCCAATCTGTGCTCCACCTCTAGCTGTATTAAAATCATCAATTTGGAAGAAGGCTGCGGCATCAGCGCCCCTAGCCGTTAACCCAATCATGGCAGTGGGAGCAATCAAACCACCGACTAAAAGGGTTGATAGAGTAGATTTTTTCATAATATACTTTCTGAGATTATAAATCTTATCATTTACCCATTTATCGTAGCTAAGTAGCAAGGTTTTGTCAACACATTTTATATGAAACTTTGATAAACTTAAAAATAGTATAATTCACATCATATTTTAATCAAGACCATCGGATCTATCGAGTCACAAAAATGAATTTTAATAGCCATACAGAATGAATAATTATTGATATAAAAACTTAAGACTATTGAAATAATGCTTAGGGCTTACTACATATGTAGTGTAGGTTATATTCTACTAAATACAGCTATTATTATTCATCCTCAATTTTAAAAGTCCTAAAACCGCCTTAAAGTAATTATTAGAGCGTCTCTTTATCTTAGGCTCTCGTTAAAATCAGCATACAATCCATATCTTAGATAAAACGAAAAAGCAGGAAAACTTGTAACTGAGGTTACATTTTTTATAGCTGTGAAAAAAAAGCCATTAATATATAATATTTTTAAGTCAATTATTAGCTTAGTTTTTCTAGTATCAAAAAATATAAATTTTTATCATCTTCACAATCATCAATATACGTAAGTATATAAAATTTTGGTAAAGTTTATCTTAAAAAATATTCTTCAGTTATTGTAACTAAAACCTAGAAAGAATCCTTAACCATGGAAAAAAATGATATTGCATTTGGGAAGATAGTCGAGACAATGTAGCATAGTTATGGATAATTTTTGGTTGGCAACATCAAATCTACACTATTTTTTATGAAAACTATCAAGTTAATGCACGGCAAGTTGCATCGAGTGAGGGTGACGGAGGCAAATGTTAATTATGTGGGTAGTATTACCATCGATCCAGAATTAATGGAAATGGTGGGTATCTTACCCCTAGAAGAAGTGGAAATTGCGAACTTGAATAATGCTCAACGGTGGACAACCTATGCCATTCCGGGTACTAGGGGGAGTCGGGAAATATGCCCCAATGGGGGAGCGGCCTTGTTATGTGAGAAAGGAGATATTTTAATTATTTATGCTTATGAGCAGTGCCATAGGGATTATATTCTGCAAAAAGGACATCAGGCAAGGGTATTAATAGCAGGGGAAGATAATCAAGTGGAAGATTTTTTCATCCAAACCTTAACTTGTGAAAACGGTAAATTTGAATTTGAGCCTCGACTAGAGCCATAATCCCTTAAATGAGGGCTAAAGCCGTTAGTACAGATGAAGAAATATTAAAAAACATCACTCCTAGCTTAAAGAAACTTAGAGAAAGAAAATATAGTTCTGTGGGATCATTAAAATAATTAACGATTAAAAATTTATAAACTTATCGGCGATAAAATAAAGCGAATAAATATGGTAGAAGCTCAAAAATCAACGGTTATCATCACTGGGGCATCATCCGGGGTAGGTTTACAGGGTGCAAAAGCCCTCGCAAAAACGGGTAAATGGCACGTTATCATGGCTTGTCGTAACCTTGAAAAAACCCAGAAAGTAGCGAAGGAAGTGGGTATCCCTGAGGATAGTTATCAAATTATTCACCTTGATTTGGCATCTCTCAATAGTGTGCGTAAGTTTGTGGAGGATTTTCGGGCTACGGGCAGAAGTCTTGATGCTTTGGTGTGTAATGCGGCGGTGTATTATCCTTTACTAAAAGAGCCTATGTATAGTGAGGATGGTTACGAAATCAGTGTGGCAACCAATCATTTAGGCCATTTTCTTCTTTGTAACCTAATGCTAGAAGATCTTAAAAAGTCTGGTAATCCTCATCCACGGTTAGTAATTTTGGGCACTGTTACCGCTAATCCGAAGGAGTTGGGGGGTAAAATTCCTATTCCTGCACCCCCAGATTTAGGGGATTTGAAAGGAATGGAAGAAGGATTTAAAGCACCTATTTCCATGATCAATGGTAAAAAATTTAAGTCTGGCAAGGCGTATAAGGATAGTAAGTTGTGTAATATTCTCACTATGAAAGAATTACACCGTCGTTATCATGATTCTACGGGAATTATTTTTAATTCTTTTTATCCTGGTTGTGTGGCTGAAACTGCTTTATTCCGTAATCATTATTCTTTGTTTAAGAAGATATTCCCTGTTTTCCAAAAAAACGTGACGGGGGGTTATGTTTCTGAGGAGTTGGCAGGGGAAAGACTTGCCATGGTAGTAGGAGAAGAAGATTTTGGTGTATCGGGAGTTTATTGGAGTTGGGGTAATCGTCAAAAAGAAGGACGTGAATCTTTTGCTCAGGAGGTTTCTGATGAGGCGAGTGATAAAAGTAAGGCGCTTAAGTTATGGGATTTGAGTGCTAAGTTAGTGGGAATGAATTAGAGGCTATCTGACTTTTGGAATGGTGGGCAATGCCCACCCTATATTTAATTGGGTAATTCGTTATAAATAGATTGTATCTTCGCACTTGCCACACCGTGTAATGAATTACACGGCTAATGGTAGTTCGTTCAATTTATTGAACTAAAATATTGGGCATTGCTTAATCATGGTGTGAAATATAATTGAATAACACTAGAAATTAAGACATTAAAATAGTATCACTATTGCCTGTTCCCCGTTTCCTCCCTCAATCAAAAATCATACCTTAATTCACCAACGCCAAATATTGATATTGCTAATTTGTAAGTGATTAAGCGGACTTGATATTATAATTTAATTTGGTAAATCGCTGTAACCCATTAAGAAGCGATCGCACTTTTGAGCCACCCCACGACCTTCGTTAAAAGCCCAAACCACAAGACTTTGACCCCGACGACAATCCCCAGCGGCGAAAACATTGGCAATGCTCGTAGTATAATCATCATAATCGGCTTTAATATTACTACGGTGATCCTTCTCTAAGCCCATTTGATCCAATAAAAATTGTTCAGGCCCTAAGAAACCCATGGCGAGTAACACTAACTGTGCAGGGATAACTTTTTCTGTTCCTTCTATGGGGTTAGGAATAAAACGACCATCTTGGTTGCGTTGCCACTCCACCTGCACGGTATGAACTGCCTTAACGTTACCATGGTCATCTCCTTCAAATTTGGTGGCGGTGGTGGTGTAAAAACGGGGGTCATCTCCAAACTTGGCGGCGGCTTCTTCTTGCCCATAATCGAGACGATAAATTTTTGGATACTCAGGCCAAGGATTATTTTTTGCCCTCATTTCTGGGGGTTTGGGCATAATCTCTAGTTGAGTTACTGCGGTACAACCATGGCGAACAGATGTACCAACGCAATCTGTACCCGTATCACCACCACCGATGATAACCACGTCTTTTCCTTGGGCCGAAATTAACCCTTCTGGATTGGCGTCTAACAGTGCTTTGGTGTTGGCGGTGAGGAAGTCCATGGCGAAGTGAATTCCGTTGAGATTGCGACCTTCTATGGGTAAATCCCTTGGTTTTCCTGCCCCAATGCACAGGATAACAGCGTCGTTTTCTTTAACTAATGCTTCGGCGCTTATATCTTTACCGATTTCGGTATTACAAATAAATTTAATGCCTTCTTCTTCTAAGACTTTAATGCGGCGCATGACTACCTTTTCTTTATCTAGTTTCATGTTAGGAATACCATACATCAAAAGGCCCCCGGGGCGATCGCCCTTCTCATATACCGTCACCCAATGGCCTGCCTTATTTAACTGAGCCGCCGCACTCAATCCCGCAGGGCCAGAGCCAACCACCGCAACTTTTTTGCCCGTCCTTTTTTCAGGGGGATTAGCAGTTACCCAACCTTGCTCCCAACCATGGTCAATGATACTACATTCAATGTTTTTGATGGTGACAGGGGGGTTATTGATACCTAAAACACAAGAGCCCTCACAGGGTGCAGGGCATACCCTTCCCGTAAATTCTGGGAAATTATTGGTTTTATGAAGTCTTTCTAATGCTTCTTCCCATAACCCACGATAGATTAAATCATTCCATTCGGGAATTAAGTTATTCACAGGGCAACCGCTGGCCATGCCACTAATTAATTCCCCTGTATGACAAAAGGGCGTTCCGCAATCCATACATCTTGCGCCCTGATTTTTTAAGTTTTCTTCGGGTAGATGTAAATGAAATTCATCCCAATTTTTAATTCTTTCGAGGGGGGGTTTATCGACTGGTAATTCTCTGGCAAATTCTAAAAATCCTGTTGGTTTACCCATATTTGTTTCTTTTGGTTTATGTTGTTCTTAATATTGGTGTCAAAGTCAAGATCAAAAGGTGTTAATTTTCTTAATTATGGCTGAAAATTTGGAATAGTAAAAAAACCCTATTTTTGATTTATTTATTTTTAAATAACAAGTTGCTAAGGCTTTCACCTATGGAAATGTTATTTCAGGTTTATTTTAAATCATTCCTCCTAATTGTCGAGGGGAATAAAAGGGACAATAGTTTGATATTTTGCTTCGATCTTTTTATAATCTTTGACAGGTGTATTTATCTTAATGGTATAGGATTAGTTCTAATTTTGTCGTACTTTAAAGAATATTTTAAAATTCTATTCATTATTCTTAATAATTAAGGTGCGCTGTGATGAATCATCTGACAAATAAGATTTTTAAAGGAGTAAATTTGTCAAAAAATACACACAAATAATCATATTTTGGCAAAAATATAGTTATAAATAACATGAGTTCGGGATAACATTTTTTAGTTAAGGCAGGGAATAGGGAATCGGCAATGGGCAATAGTGAGAAGAATATTTTTCACCATTTCTTGGTGTTATTGAGCAATTTGAAAACTGGCGTAAACTTTTCACCGTCAAGCGTGATACTAAAGGATACTCATAATTATTACCGAATTGAGATTATAAATAGATACAACATCAAGATAGTAAAACCTAATTATTGTCCATAATCAACTTTTTCCATGACTTCACCTTTCGTATAGCTATGTAAAATTAGAAAGGATTTATTTCTTTTATTTCCTCTAAGTCATCGGGTAAATGATCAAGTTTGTCAGTTGAATTATTAATTAAATTATTTTCTATTAATGATTGATAATAAGGACATTTTTTTTGACAATTTGCAACATGGTCAAAATCAACATTATTCTTAAGATAATGACTCAAAGACTTATCTATTTGATTAACTATATTTTCTATCTCTTGACGATTTTTTTTGTGCATCACTTCATTATATTTAATCGTCAGACTCTGAGTTTTATGGGGTAACTTAACAAACCAATAAGTTATACTTAATTGAGAAGGTTTATAATTCATCTTCTCTGTTAATACGTATAGATATAATTTTGTTTGCCAATTATTAATTAGCTTCTTTTCATTTTCAGGTTGTAAAAATGTTTTCCAATCATAAATAATCCCTCGGTCTTTGTATAAAATTAAGAGGTCATAAATAACGGTAAAAATATAATTATTAAACTTTAATTGCAATTTATATTCTGCTTCCCGTGATAACACCTCAGAAGATGTCCAAATATTCTGAGTCTCGGCAATTAATGCTTGTAAAGATTGTTGAAAGGTAACGTCATCATAATCAAAATTATCTAGGGGTAAGCCAAGATTATATTGTTGCATTAAAAGATGAAACTTTTTTCCCCATTCGCTTCTTTCTTCTTGGATAACACTGGGGAGAAAACTAATTTGTTCTAAATATTTTTTTTGAAATAATGGAGGGCAAGTTTCAAAGAGGTTGAGATGGTTTTGTGATAAGGATTGATAAATTTTCACGATGATATAACATCCTTAATGTTTTTTGCTGTGGGTATATTCTATCAACTTCGAGCAGCCCTACCGTGTAATGAATTACACGGCTAACGATAGTTCGTTCAATTTATTGAACTAAGATATTGATATTGCTAATTTATAAGTAATCAAAGGGACTTGATATATGGCCTTTGGTATTATCAATTATCTATCATTAATAAATGGTACTAGGCTTTTTCTAAAACTAATTTAGAACGTTTAATTTCATCAGGAATAGTAATGGGATAATTACCATTAAAACAAGCAGTACAAAAATGTAAAGGATTTTCCTTTGTTACCTTCAACATACCCTCTTCAGAAAGATAAGTTAGGGAATCGACTTCAATTTGTTTTTCAATTTCTTTCACCGACATTTTAGCCGCGATGAGGTGATCTTGACTATCGGTATCGATACCATAAAAACAAGGATGGGTAACGGGAGGAGAAGAAATTTTCATATGTACTTCTTTTGCCCCTGCATCCCTCAAAGCCCTGACAATTTTACGGCTAGTTGTACCCCTAACGATGGAATCATCAATAATCAAAATTCTTTTATCTTCCAAGACATCCTTGAGGGGATTAAGTTTCATTCTGATACCATGTTCCCTCATATGTTGGGTTGGTTGAATAAATGTTCTGCCTACGTAACGATTTTTTATTAATCCTTCCTGGTAGGTAATGCCACTTTGACGAGAATAGCCGATCGCAGCGGGGATTCCTGAATCGGGTACACCCATGACTAAATCTACATCTACGAGGGATTCTTTGGCCAGTTGTTCCCCTAATCTGAGACGATAGGCATATAAACTTTCATTACCCATGATACTATCGGGACGGGCAAAATAAATCATTTCAAAGACACATAATTTGTGTTCAGGGGTTGCCCAATGATAGGAGGATAAACCCTCATCGGTAATCCAAACTAATTCTCCTGGTTCAACATCTCTAACATATTCTGCTCCAATGATGTCGAGCGCACAGGTTTCCGATGCTAAAACGTAACGGGTGGTATTTTCTTCTTGTAATGCACCAATGACTAGGGGACGAATACCGTTAGCATCCCTTGCACCGATAATCCCTTGGGGTGTACCGATGACAAGGCTATAAGCTCCTTTACACCAAGAAAAGGCACTAATGGAAGCGTCTAACCAGTCTTTGCCTTTATCTACTTCACTACCAATCATGATAGCGATCATTTCTGAATCGGTGGTGGTGATAAACTGACAATCTCTTTTAATTAATTCGGTGCGCAAATCAACGGCGTTAACGAGGTTACCGTTATGGGCAAGGGCTAATTTACCCAGCCTTGTGTCAATTACTGCTGGTTGAGCGTTGGCTTGTAAACTTGATCCTGTGGTGGAATAACGGGTATGGCCTACGGCTATTTGTCCGGCAAGGTTGGAGAGAATGGATTCGTTAAATACTTGGGAGACTAAGCCCATGTCTTTGTAACAATAGCAGTTTTCCCCGTCAAAGGTGGCGATTCCTGCGGATTCTTGTCCTCGGTGTTGTAGGGCATAAAGTCCAAAATAGGTTAATTTGGCGACGTTTTCTTCGGGGGCATAAATACCAAATACACCACAGGCTTCTTCTGGTTTATCTGGACGGTATTCTAGTTGATGGTTAGAGTTCATGTTTAACTTTTCTCTTCCTACTTACTCGGCTCGGGTGATAGTTATTCTCTGTTTCATTTTACCATTGTTTAATGTTTTTCCGATTATTTTCTTTAACCTATTCTTAATCAAGATTTGAGGTGATCTGTTGAGTTCATGGGGATATTATATATTTGTTAATATGTCAGTTGCCCCACCTTGTAATGAATTACAAGGCTAATGGTACTTTGTTCAATAAATTGAACTAAAGTATATTTTGATTCAGTGAGTCTGTATAAATACATTTCTAGGTAAATTCTTTCACCTAATATCTGATAGTTGATACCTAAGACCATAAACTATATCCTGAATTCAAGTTAAGTTGGGAAATTTAACACTTTGATGAAATTCAATGTTTTTGGGCGATGATAAACCTGGGAATTTTGGCTAAGTCGGCATGGGTTTTTATGGAGTGATATTGATGGTTTGATTCTAATATTTTACATACTTGGGGGGCTTGTCCTGCCATTATTTCGATGATTAGTAGTCCGTTTTTTTGTAAATATTCTGGGGCTTGATTGATAATTATTTTAATGTCTTCTAGGCCGTCTTTTCCTCCATCTAGGGCGCTGGTTGGTTCATGGTTGGCAACTTCTGGTTGTAGGGTTGGGACTATATGGGAGGGGATGTAAGGGGGGTTAGAAAGTATGCCAGAAAGGGTGTATTTAAGATGGGAGATGGGTTCAAACCAACTTCCGTGGTGAAAAGTGATTTTTTCTTTTAGACCGAGGTTGTGGGCGTTTTCTGTGGCGATTGAGAGGGCGTTGGAGCTTTGATCGATGGCGTGGATTGTGGCTTGGGGAAAGGTTTTGGCTAGGCTAAGGGCGATCGCACCGCTTCCTGTACCTAAATCAGCCCAATGTCCTGTTTTTAGTTGAGGATATTCTTTGGTAATCTCTAAAGCAATATCAATAATTAATTCAGTTTCAGGGCGAGGAATTAAGACATCGGGGGTTACTTTTAATTCTAAATCTCGCCAATAACATTTACCGACTAGATATTGAATGGGGTATCTTTTTTCGGTTCTTAATTGCCATATTTTTGCTAAATCTGATAAACTTTTCTGGCTGAAAATTTGTTGCCTATATTGATAATTTTTTAATTTAATACTCAAGGCATCTAATTCGGTGAGTTCAGCTAAAAGATAATGTAATTCTTCTATGGATATATTGTATTTTTTAGCATTGAAAACTGTTTCTTGATACCAAGAAAATAAATCTTTCCCAGAAATTATTATTTCATCCATAAAAATATATTTTGAATTTGAAGACTATAAATTTTATCCCGAACTCAGATTAACCTAATGTAAGATACAATGATTTTCAGACATTTTCACCGTTAATCCTTTTGTACTAAATTACTTCATGGTTGTAGCTCTCAAAAAGCATTGGCTAGTATTACAAAAAACATCTTTTTGGTCAACGGCCAAACGATACCAAGAATTGTTAGCTGTTTTGATACCTCAAAATCTCCATACCCGCTACAGAGGTTCTTTTTTAGGGGTATATTGGTCATTATTAAACCCTTTAACCATGACGGGATTATATACAGCTATTTTCGGGGCTACCTTTGCTTCCTATTATGGAGATTCGATTATTAACTATACCTTGGCTGCTTTTACAGGGTTATTAATTACTAATTTTTTTAGTGGTTCTACTAGCCAAGCCTTAGGAAGTATTGTAGCCAATGGAAGTTTACTTAACAAGATTCGTTTACCTTTGCCTGTATTTCCCCTGACGATGATTGGGGTTAATGTATTTCAATTTTTAGTTGGCTCTTTTCCTCTCCTTGCCATTGTAACTTTGGTTAATTCCCAGAATATTTTTTATATACCTTTGTTGTTAATACCATTTCTTGCTTTAGTTTTGGTATGTACGGGGGTTGGGTTGTTCATGGCTGCCCTATATGTATTTTTTCGGGATTTGGGCTATTTTTACGAAATTGCTACTTTTATTCTCTGGATTACTAGCCCTGTGTTTTATCCTGCGGAAATTGTACCGGAAAATATACAACCTTTTTTACACCTTAATCCTTTAGTGCCGATCATTGAAAGTTTGAGGGAAATTAGTTTACAATCAACTATTCCTACTATGGAATCTTTTGCGAGAAGTTTTTTGGGTGGTATAATTATTCTTGCTTTTGGTTGGTTCTTTTTTCAACGGTGTAAATCAGCTTTTATTGATTTACTTTAAACAAAAATTAGATGTTTTTATTTTTGCTCATCAATGGAAATTATTAGATTAGATAATGTAGAGTTGTGGAGAAGAACCCAAGAGGAATTTAATTATGATTTAAAGAAGACTATTTTTTCTTTTTTACAGGGTAAATATACGAAACCAAGCAAGAAAAGGGTTTTAAACAATATTGATTTAACTATCAAGTCGGGGCAGAAAATAGGCATTATTGGCTCTAATGGTGCGGGAAAGTCAACTTTATTGAAGGTTATTTGTGGAATTTTACCGCCCACCCAAGGCACGGTGAGGGTTAGGGGGAATATTGCTCCTTTGATTGAGTTAGGGGCGGGTTTTAATCCTGATATGACGGTGCAGGATAATATTATTCTTTATGGGGTGTTGTTGGGTTATTCTCGTCAGGAAATGAAGGTTCGAACCCCTGAAATTCTTGATTTTGCAGAATTAATGGATTATGCTCATATTCCTGTTAAGGGTTTGTCATCGGGGATGATGGCGAGGTTGGGTTTTGCGATCGCAACGGATGTGCAACCTGATATATTAATTTTGGATGAGGTGTTATCGGTGGGAGATGCTAGATTTTCTCAAAAATCCCATCAAAGAATTGAATCTCTGTGGGAAAAAAGTAGTACCATTTTATTTGTATCCCACAGTTTGGAGTCTGTAAAGGATCTGTGCGATCGCACCATATGGTTAAAAAACGGTACTGTTGCCTTTGATGGAGACACCACCACCGCCATTGATATGTATCTTGACTCTGTGGGTATAGCCCATTAATGTTACCTAACACCTAATTTGTAATACTTAATGTCTTAAAACCATAAAAGATATTATTGCCCTACCTCGAAAATTTTTCAGCGGTTAAATTAAGTTCAGGAAACAACTGAGATTTGATAACATCTTGATTTTTAAATGACTCCATAGTGTATTCATCTTCTACCAAGTGACAAATAGAAATAGTTGGTTGCTTTGGATTGCCAATGTAACGCCTTCCCCCCAAACCCAAATAATCAATAATCCAATATTCCTCAATTCCTAATTTTTCATACTCCCCTAACTTCGTTAAATAATCATCTTGCCAATTGGTGCTAACAACTTCTATGGCTAATTTAACAGTTTTTCCCTGAGTAATGGTCGAGCGTTTTTTCCACATGGGTTCATCATTTTTGACACAATCGTTGTCTAATACCATCACGTCTGGAATATAAGCAGATTTATCGGTATCTATGGCTTTAATTAATCCTTGTCGGGGAATAAACAAGGGCAAACTAAAACGTTCGATATAGACGGATAATTTTGAGGCTATAAAACCAGCTACTTGCTCATGGGTGCCGGTGGGTTGCATTTTAACAATAACTCCATTACGTAACTCAAATCGACCATAAAAACCATCAGGATACCAGTTAAGAAACTCTTCTAAACTTATTAACTTTTCTTCTGGTTTCAAATCATCACTGACTTTTTCTTGGAGAAACATATTAACCACTCCTTTCAACCTTTTTTTTATTGTATCTTCAATAATTTCTGTTTAATCTCAAAATAAGATGCGATCGCACCATATGGCTAAAAAACGGTACTGTTGCCTTTGATGGAGATACCACCACCGCCATTGATATGTATCTTGACTCTGTGGGTATAGCCCATTAAAGCATTCTCCTTAACTTATCAAGGGCATTACAAGCCGATAAATAACGTACTAAATATCTGCCCCGATTACTACCATAAGTATCACCATAACTAAATACTTCTCCTTTAGCCGAAGCAATACCGATATAAACCAAACCCACGGGCTTAGACTCCGTGCCACCCCCAGGCCCTGCAATGCCTGTAATACCAATACCCCAATCCGTGCCTAACTTTTCCCGAACTCCGATCGCCATTTGCTCTGCCACCATGGCACTTACTGCCCCTTCCTTATTTAAATCGTCCTCAGACACCCCTAGGAGCTTCATTTTTACCTCGTTACTGTAGGCAATGATCCCCCCCATGAAATATTCCGAACTGCCCTCAATGTCGGTTAACATAGCCCCTAAACCGCCCCCTGTGCAAGACTCGGCAACGGAAATGGTTTCTCCTTTTTGTTTTAAGATATTACCCACCACAGAAGCTAAGGTATCGCTATCACTGCCAAAATAATCTTGCCCTGCAATGGCTTTGATTTCCTCGGTGATAGGTTGAATTATTTTTCTTGCTTCCTCAGGGTTTTTTGCTTTGGTGGATACCCTTAATTTTACCTCCCCATGGGAAGCGTAGGGGGCAACGGTGGGGTTAGTTAAATCAAACAAGTGGTTGACTTTTTGGGCTAGGGAAGATTCTCCAATGCCCCGAAAACGCATCATTTGACTATAGATAATTTCCTGCCCCCAACCTTTGGTTTTGAGAAAAGGCACGGCGGTATCTTGCCACATCTGTTTCATTTCTGAGGGTACACCCGGGAAGGTTAAAATAATTTTATCTTCTTTTTCCCACATCATTCCTGGTGCTGTGCCTGTTTTGTTGGGTAACACTAACGCCCCTTGGGGAATAAGGGCTTGTTTACGATTGTTGGGTGTCATTTCTCTGCCCCTGTGGGCAAATTTTATTTTTATATCTTCGATAATTTCCCCATCTTCGATCATTTTAGTCTGAAAATAAGAGGCGATCGCCTCGGTTGTCAAATCATCTGGGGTAGGGCCTAAACCCCCTGTAAAAATTAAAATCGATGACCTTTCTAGGGCTGTTTTAATAACATGATGAATACGGTTTAAATTATCACCCACTACGGTTTGATAATAATGGGGAATACCCAGTTTTGCTAATTCTTGGGCTAAATATTGAGCATTACTGTTAAGAATATCTCCCAGTAAAATTTCTGTACCAATACAAATAATTTCTGCACTCATGGATTTAATAAATAATTGAGAATTGATAATGGATAATTGACAATTAATAAACTATTACCTAGTACCTAATACCAAATCTCATTTAGAAAATATATCATCCCTCGTCTTGCAAAATTACAAGGCTAACGGTTTATCGTTCAATAAATTGAACTAAGGTATATTTTGATTTACGGGTTTAGTATAAACTATTATCACCCATACTCCTCTACTCCTTATCTCCTACACCCCTCATCCCCCTATCTCCTTAATATCTGTCACCTGAAACCCAACAATATTAACAAATTCCGAACTCAGGTTAAATTAATTGTTACCTTGAGTATTTTTTACAATTTTAAATAATAAAAATTGAGTTTTTTCGGTGGAGTATTTAAAGTTGTTGTCGCTAACTAAAATTAAACTTTGACTACCATCAGGCAATCTAGGCCCAAAAGTTAAGCCCTCTAAGTTATCAAAATCTATATTTAAATCTTTCAAGTTTAAGAGCAATTTTTTCTTAATCAAATTAATATTATCAATATTTCCTGCCAAACTTTTTTCTGCATAAATATCTGTAGCATTTGCCATCACTATTTGAAATATTTTTGCTCCAAAACCCCTTAAACCAAAAGTTCTTTCTAAAGATAATAAATAACCTTCTTCTGGGAGGGCGTATAATTCATTTAAACCATTATAAATTACCCCAAAATCTGCTTGATTAACAGGGTATAAATTTTCAGAAATTAACACAGGTTGCCCAAAAGGATTAACTACATAGTGCATCATTCGACTACGTAATAAGGTTTCGGGAATTTTATCATTAAAATCTTGGGTGAGTGCTAATTCACTGCCTGTAAATAGTCTAAAAGGATCTTGAGCCATGGTAGCATTAGCTTTAATGGTTAAAGATTCAAAGCCGTAGTTATCTTGGATGCCTTTTTTTTCTTCCTTATTGTAAATATATCTTTTGGGAATCGGTACTTCAGAAAGTAAATTTCCATCTAAGTCATATTCATTAATAAAAGGGGCAACTCTTAGATGACTAATGCCTTCGCTAGAGATGAAAATACTATTTCTGGGGCTAAGGGCGATCGCCTCAGGGTCTATGGTATCATTAGCATATAATTCCCCGTTATTATCTTTTAAAAAAGTAACATTTTCAAGGATAACATCATCTATTTTATCATTTTCTATGTTAATTTTTACCGTATAAAAACGAGCAGGAGCAAGACGAGAGCGATCATCTGAAATCACATAAAAATAATCTTTCTGTTGATTATAAGTAATACCAGAAAATCCACCAACTTTTGTATTTTCATAATCTTGAATTTTTAATTCATAGGTGTCTAAATATTCTAAAGATAAATCTAAAAATAGTCTTTCTTGGGCAAAAACTGGGTTAATATCTATAAAAAATAAACTACATATTATGATTAATAGAGTAATAATTTTAGAAATTTTATTTAACATATTTTATCTCAATTTTTGTTATACCGAGGGTACGATAAAAAGCAACATGTGCGGACGTACTTACTTACCATATTGACAAATTCCGAACTGAGGTTATTTTAATACTTCAGCTATATTTCATTCCATAATAAAATAACGTTCAGATGTTGTTAATTAACCTTGATTATCAACCATTTCCCCCGTAGAATCTTGAATAGTAACCTTAATCTTATGAATGCGAGGGCCATCCATATCAGCAATGGTGAAAACAAGATTATCAAAAACATATTTTTCCCCCCTAGAAGGAATTTTTTGCCACTGATAAATTAAAAATCCCCCAAGGGTAGTATATTCCTCCGTCAGAGGTAAATTAAAATCGAGTAAATCGTTTAACTCCTCAAGATTAATTTGAGCCCAAACCAAGAAATTTTGTTCATCAATTACCGTAACTTCCGACTCCTGATTAGTGATACTTTTTTCCTCATGACCTAAAATTTCATTAATCAGATTTTGCATAGAAACTAATCCCGCAGTGCCTCCATACTCATCCACAATAATTACCATTTTTAGCCGTGATTGTTGCATCACATTAAGTAACTCACTGAGGGGGGTAAATTCCGATAAAAATTTAACAGGGCGAATTAAATCCTTAATCGATTGTGATAATTTATTTTCCGATAAAGGAGGATTTTGATTATTTTCTAAGTCTTCATGTTTGCCTAAAAAAGAAACACTATCTTTAAGATTAATAATACCTCGAATGTCATCGAGAGATTCACCAATGACAGGATAACGGGAATGGCCTGTTTTCGCCACTTCTTCAATTAAATCTTGATAGGTAGAATCAAGGGATAAATAATCAATATTTACTCGGGGTGTCATGATTTCCATGGCTTCCACATCCCCAAACTCAAAGACATTACTTAATAATTCCCTTTCTTCGGCTTCTAAACCAGATGACTCTTTTTCCGTACGAATGATAAGTTGTAATTCTTCGGGGGTAACTTGTTTATACCACCCTTGCCCAGTGTATTCAGCCCCAAATAAACGGAGTATAAATTTAGTAGATTGGTTGAGAATATCGATAAAAGGTTTAAAAATAATGCCAATGACTCGAATGGGAGGGGCGAGGAATCGAGCTAAATTTTCAGCATACAATAGGGAGAAAGATTTTGGGCATAATTCCCCCAATACGATTTGTAGGTAAACCAGAAGAATAAAAGAAAGGGGAATGGAAACAGAATGAATCAAAATTTGATTAATGTTGGCGGGGAGAGAGAGGGCAATAATCCATGATTGTAGGATTTGTGCCATGGTGCTTTCCCCTATCCAACCCAGGGCAAGACTAGAAAGGGTGATACCTAGTTGGGTGGTAGAAAGAAGTCTATCTAAACTTTTTTGTAAAGATTGGACAGTTTGGGAGGGTATATCTCCTTCTAATACTAGATGATTAATGCGCGATCGCCTCACAGAAACTATAGCAAATTCTCCCGTAACAAAAAAAGCGTTAATGGCAATCAGAGAAAAAATAGCTAGTAATCTAAATCCAATATCAGGCAAACTCATTTAGTTAGGGATGGGTAAAAAAAATAGGGTTTAAAGTTATTTTATGGGGATAAAGTTTTCTCGAGTTAAGATAGTATATCTTGATGAAGGTTTGGTAGATAATTAATTATTCTGGTGTTTTGCGTTATACGGTATCATAGATTTAAATCAACAATCAACCGCTAGGGGCTTGGGTTTTCTAAGTCCCTAAATAATAGATAATTAACAATTGACAGTTGACAATTATTTTACTGCCTGTTCCCTATATTACACATTTCCCATTTCTTATTAACTAAATGATTCGTATTCGTGGCGCTAGGCAACACAACCTCAAAAATATTGATTTAGAATTACCCCGCAATCAATTAATAGTCTTTACAGGGGTATCGGGTAGCGGAAAATCTTCCCTTGCTTTTGATACTATTTTCGCAGAAGGGCAACGGCGTTATGTAGAGTCATTGAGTGCCTATGCCAGACAGTTTTTAGGGCAACTGGATAAACCTGATGTAGATAGCATCGAAGGGTTATCCCCCGCCATTTCTATCGATCAAAAATCCACATCCCATAATCCTCGCTCAACGGTAGGCACGGTTACGGAAATCTATGATTATCTTAGGTTACTCTATGGTAGGGCAGGGGAACCCCATTGTCCAATATGTGGTCAATCTATCGCCCCCCAAACCATTGACGAAATGTGTGACAGGGTGATGGCTTTACCTGAAAAAACTAAACTACATTTACTTGCCCCAGTAGTCAGAGGAAAAAAAGGAAATCATCATCAATTACTTTCTAGTTTAAGCTCTCAGGGATTTGTAAGGGTAAAAATTAATGGGGAAATTCGGGAGTTAGGGGATAATATCGAGCTAAAACCCCAGAAAAAACATGATATAAGTGTATTAGTCGATCGCCTCGTAGTCAAGGCAAACATTCAAGAAAGATTAGCCGATTCTTTAGGTACTTGTTTAAAAATTGCCGATGGTGTTGCCATGGTGGAGATGGTGGGTAAAGAGGAAGAAACCATCATTTTCTCGGAAAATTTCGCTTGTCCAACCCATGGCGCGGTGATGGAAGAATTGTCCCCCCGTTTATTTTCTTTCAACTCCCCCTATGGTGCTTGTGGCCATTGTCATGGTTTGGGTACTCTCAAAACCTTTTCACCCCATTTGATTGTACCAGATCCCGATGCCATAGTTCTAAAGGCGATCGCCCCTTGGGCAGACAAGGAAAACCCCTATTATGTCTCCCTCCTCGAATATGTTGCCGAAGAATACGGCTTCAAACTAAGCGACAAATGGCATACTCTCACTGAAAAACAACAACAGATAATTTTCTACGGAGACAAAGAAATTCAACAAATCCAATACGGTTACTATCGAGGAGTAATCCCCATGCTCGAAAAAACCTACCAAGAAAGTAACTCCGAAGTAATTAAACAAAAACTAGAACAATACATCGAACATCAAACCTGCGAAGTCTGTCACGGTAAAAGATTAAAACCCGAGGCGCTCGCCGTCAAACTAGGACAATACACCATCAACGACTTAACCAGCGTTTCCATCGGTGAATGCTTAACCAGAGTCAATGATATTCAACTTACCCCCAAACAAGCCCAAATCGGAGAATTAGCCCTCAAAGAAATCAAAGCCCGACTAAAATTTTTACTCGACGTCGGCTTAGACTATCTTACCCTAGATCGTACCGCCATGACCCTCTCAGGGGGAGAAGCCCAACGGATTCGCCTCGCTACCCAAATCGGTTCGGGACTTACAGGGGTATTATATGTATTAGACGAACCTAGCATCGGTTTACATCAACGGGATAACGATCGCCTCTTAGAAACCCTCAAAAAATTACGAGATCTCGACAATACTTTGATTATTGTAGAACATGACGAAGACACAATCAAGAGCGCCGATTATATTGTTGACATTGGGCCAAAAGCAGGAGTCCATGGAGGGGAAATCGTTTATCAAGGAGATTATAAAAACTTCCTCAAATCCAAAGCATCCCTTACCAGTGCCTATTTATCAGGCAGAAAAAAAATTGTCACCCCCGACACCAGAAGGGAAGGAAACGGCAACTTTTTAACCCTCAAAAACTGTCACCGTAACAACCTCAAAAACATTGATGTAGAAATCCCCCTCGGAAAATTTGTCTGTATCACAGGGGTTTCAGGCTCAGGAAAATCCACCCTCATCAACGAATTACTATATCCCTCCCTCAAACACCACCTTAATCGCAATGTACCTTTTCCCAAAGAATTAGATAGCCTAGAAGGCATAGAAGCGGTAGATAAAGTCATTGTAATCGATCAATCTCCCATCGGACGCACTCCCCGTTCTAATCCTGCCACCTATACAGGGGTATTTGACGTCATTAGAGATATGTTTGCCCAAACCACTGAAGCCAAAGCAAGGGGTTATAAACCAGGTAGATTTTCCTTTAATGTCAAGGGGGGAAGGTGCGAAGCCTGTGGAGGGCAAGGGGTAAATGTCATTTCCATGAACTTCTTACCCGATGTATATGTACAATGTGATATATGTAAGGGGGCAAGGTATAACCGAGAAACTTTACAGGTGAAATATAAGGATTATTCCATCGCCGATGTATTGGATATGACGGTAGAAGAAGCCTTGAAGGTGTTTGAAAATATCCCTCGTGCTGTCAATCGTTTACAAACCCTTGTGGATGTGGGTTTAACCTATGTCAAACTAGGGCAATCGGCGCCCACCTTGTCGGGGGGGGAAGCCCAACGGGTAAAACTTGCTACGGAATTATCTCGCCGTGCCACAGGAAAAACAGTATATTTAATTGATGAACCTACCACGGGATTATCTTTTTATGATGTGCATCATCTCTTAAATGTATTACAAAAATTGGCAGATAAAGGCAACTCTATCATTGTCATTGAGCATAATTTGGATGTGATAAGGTGTGCTGATTGGATTATCGATTTAGGTTTGGAAGGGGGAAACAAGGGGGGAGAATTGGTGGCCATTGGCACTCCCGAAGATATTGCCACATCGAAAAAGTCTCATTTGGCGAAGTATCTCAAAATCTAAGTTTTTTATTGGAGGGCGGTTAAAAGGGCTTGGGCTTTGAGGATGATTTCTTCAAATTCTTGATTTTTATCAGAAAGCGCCGTAATTGCACCTCCTACACCGATGGTGGTTTTATTTTTGGTAACAATGGCCGTACGAATGACAATATTAAGATCAAGAGTACCATTAAAGCTCAAGAAACCAATACTACCTGAATAGATTCCTCTGGCTTCGGTTTCTAATTCATCGATAATTTCAAGGGTACGTTTTTTTGGAGCCCCTGTCATTGAACCTCCAGGGAATATATACTTAAGACAGTCTAGGGGGGTAATGTCTTGTTTTAGTTTACCTCTGACGGTAGATACCATTTGATGGACGGTGCTATAACTTTCGATCGCCATTAATTTTGGTACATGAATACTACCTATTTGACAAATTTTACCTAAATCATTACGTAATAAGTCAACAATCATTAGGTTTTCGGCTTTTTCTTTTTCGCTAAGGCTTAATTGTTGCAGTAGTTGGGTGTCTTCTTGGGGGTTTATTCCTCTTCTAACTGTGCCTTTGATGGGTTTTGATTCTAGCCACCCTTGTTTATCAAGGTGTAAAAAACGTTCGGGAGATGAGCAAATTATGGTTATGTCATGGAATTTGATGAAGGCGCTATAGGGGGTTGGGTTTTGTTTTCTTAGTTGACAGTAGTATTCTAGGGGGTTTTCGATGGGGGGTAAGTTTATTTGATTGGTTAAACAGATTTCGTAGCTTTCTCCTTGTTTAATTTTTTGAAAACAAGTGTCTATGTTATGGAGGTATTGTTGTTGATTTCTGGTAAGGTTTAATTTTTCTTTTGTTATTTTATTATTTTGCGATTTTGCTTGATTTTTTACGGATATTTGACTAATTTTGTTTTCTATATTTTTAAACCATTCTTGAGCTTTTTTTTCGGCTTCTTTTGTGCCTATATATATTAAATAAATTTTTTTTTCTTTATGGTCAAATGCTAAGAGGCGATCGCCTTTAATTAAATAACAATCGGGTAATGGTGATTTATGTTTATTATTATATCCTGATAGTTGTTTTAGTTCATAACCAAAATAACCTATTAAACCACCACAAAGATTAAAAGGTAAACGATCATCCTCACAAGCATATTTTGCTATTATATCATTTAAATATCCATAAAAATCTATATTATTTAATGTTGTTATTTCTCCTTGATTATTTTGTGTATATACCTTATTATCATCGACGGTATATTGGATGGTAAAACTATCATCATTATTAGTATCTCCCATAAAAGAAAAGCGAGATAAACCCTCAGCCACCATACTACTATCTAACCAAAAACTGTTAGTAGATTTGTTATAAAATTGTTTAAAAATTAATTCTGGCTCTCTCCAACCTTTTATTAAACAAGAGTAAACTTGGTATTTATTATTGTTTACTTTTACTTTTTTATAATAATTAACTAACTGTTTAAATTTTTTTTTTGTTGAATAATTATAATTAAATTTAGTTATCTTTTTAAAATTATTTAATAACTCAAATCCATGTTGAGAACAGATGGATTCGGGATGAAATTGAACCCCCCAAAAAGGTCTGATTTTGTGTCTAATTGCCATAATTATATTATCATCAGTATGGGCGATCGCCTCTATATCTTCTCCTAAATCATCTATCATTAAAGAATGATAACGAACCACTTCAAAACCAGAAGGAATATTCTGAAAAAGAAGATCATTATTGTGATAAATTTTGCTAATTCTCCCGTGCATAGGAATAGGAGCATTAACTATTTTTGAACCATAAAAATAACCCAATCCTTGATGCCCTAAACAAATTCCGAGGATAGGAATATTTGCCTTAACTAAAACTTCTCCACATACACCAAAATCACTTTTTTTAGAAGGATTGCCAGGACCTGGAGAAATAATAATATTATCAAAGTTTTCTGCCTGAATTTGTTCCCATGACCATTGATTATTAGTAATGACGGTAGGAGATTCCTGATTAACTTGGGCTAATAATTGATATATATTATGGGTAAAAGAATCGAAATTATCAATTATTAAACTTCTCATTAAATATAACAGATAGACTAAATTTAATTTTCCGTTTAAATTGTAACCTGTCTTCACCCCCGATGGAATAACAAAAATACATCAGCTAAATAGTCAACAATTAATCGATCAATTTTGATGCTTCATTTTCCTTCTTTTCCCCTTAGGCTTTATAATTTCTCTATGGGGTTAAAACCATATTCAATTCAACGGATAAAGTCTATTATCATCCGCCGTAAAAAGAATTACAAGGTGAATAGACATTGATAGATATTATGTATTAGGTGAAAAATTTATTTTAAGTAGGTAGTGATTAATAAAAAAGTAATAAATAACAACCTAAAATAGATTTAAGTGTACCCTAATTCTTCGTAAAAAAAAAATATTTTTTATTATATGGCTATTAGAGCAAAAAAACAGTTTGGACAGCATTGGTTAAAAAGTGAAACCGCTTTAAATAATATAATTCGTACAGCTCAATTAAATAAGGGCGATCGCATCTTAGAAATAGGGCCAGGTACAGGGGTCTTAACCAAAAGAATGTTGCCTTATGTAGATAAATTATTGGCCATTGAAATTGATCGAGATTTATGCAAACTTTTAGTTAAAGAATATGGAGAAAAAGATAATTTTTTATTATTAGAAGGAGACTTTTTAAACTTAGATATTTCCTCTATATTAACTAATTTTCCTGACTTTAGAAATTATAATAAAGTCGTAGCTAACATACCCTATAACATCACAGGACCAATCATTGAAAAACTCCTAGGCACTATTGCCAATCCTAATCCCAATCCCCTAGAATCCATTGTTTTGCTCATTCAAAAAGAAGTGGGCGATCGCCTCGTAGCCCCACCAAACAATAAAATTTATGGAGCATTATCCGTAAAAGTCCAATATTTAGCAAACTGTGAAATTGCTTGTGAAGTACCCGCAAAAGATTTTCGTCCTCGCCCTAAAGTTGATTCTGTAGTTGTCAAAATAACCCCAAGAAAATTAGAAAAAGAAGCTAATAATCCTAAATTTTTAGAAACCATTATAAAATTAGGATTTTCTAGTAGAAGAAAGATGTTAAAAAATAATTTAAAATCTATTATTGATAATAATATTTTGGAAAAAGTATTGATAGAGTTGAATTTAAATCCCCTTGTAAGGGCAGAAAATTTAAGTGTTAATGATTGGATTTTCCTCAGTGATAAATTAGAAACAATCATTAATGAAAAATAAAAGTGGACGATCATAAAATTTATCTATGGCATTGACCATAAATTTATTTGCTCTTATTTCTCAAAAATTAATAAGTAAAAATAACTAGGTAATCGCTTAATTAAACTTAAGAAAAAAAGTTAAAATACTTAATATAAATAGCTTAAGGGTTAAGTTATCCTAGAAATATAGAGAAAAATAGGTATTATTATTATGAATATAGTTTCTAGGATCGCCCATAAAGATTTGAATTGGAATGCCATTATTCTCTGCACCCTAGGATTTTGGTTTTGTAGTAGTCTCTTTTTAGACTTCATTTTAATTCCTAGTATGTCAGTCAGTGGTATGATGAATGACGGCGGTTTTGCCAGTGTGGGGTTTGTAATTTTTGGTGTTTTTAATCGCATCGAAGTAATCTGCGCAGCCCTAATTTTAACCGTGTCATTAGTATTTTATTTTAATCATCAATTTCCTGAACAAAAACAGACCATCTTTTTAGTATTTGCTAATCTTTTACTGCTCATTGCTTTGGCCTATACCTACATTTTCATTCCCCATATGAGTGCTTGGGGCTTATCTATTAATCAGTTTAGTGCCTCCACAGAAATGCCCCATGAAATGATTTCTTGGCATGAAGGATATTGGGTATTAGAAGCCATTAAATATCTATTAGTGGGTAATCTCTTGCGATGGTGCTATAACAACACCTGCCCCGTCAAAAATTAGGCATTATCCGATTTAGACAATATATCATTACTCGTCTTGCAATAAATTGTATCAAGTTCGGATGATTCGTTATCAATAGATTGTATCTTCGTACCCCACCGTGTAATAAATTACACGGCTAACGATGGTTCGTTCAATTAATTGAACTAAGATACTGATATTACTAATTTGTAAGTGATCAAGGGGAGTTGATATTACAAGGCCAACAGTTTATCGTTCAATTAATTGGCATTACTTAATTATGGCATGATGACTGTAGATAATTCCCCCTATTAATGAGGGGATTTTTTTTAATGCTCAAAAATATCTTTGTAATAGTTTAAATCTAACTCCACAAACAAAGAAATCGTTTCAATACATCTTCTTGCTAACTCCCAGCGCTCCTCCCGTTGTAACATAGCGATTAACTTTTCGCGCATGGGAATAAGATAACGCACATCATTGGCCGCATAGCTCAACTGCTCAGGGGAAAGGCTTTCAACGTTACCCCAATCCGAACTTTGGGCTTTTTTGTCTAACTCTACTCCTTCTAATTCTTGAACAATGGTTTTTAAGCCGTGGCTACCTGAATAAGTACGAGCCATTTTACTGGCTACTTTGGTACAGAATATGGGTTCTGTTTTTGCTCCAAAGGTGTATAAAAATTGGGCAACGTCAAAACGGGCAAAGTGAAATATTTTGGTAATGTGGGGGGCTTCTAAAAGTTTTACCAAATGGGGGGCTTCGGTTTGATTTCTTTTGATGCGGATGGCGGTTACAAAACCTTTGCGATCGCACAATTGCACCAAACAAAGGCGATCGCGCTGAGGAATTAAACCCATGGTTTCGGTGTCGATAGCCAATACATCGCTTTGATTATATTGTTCAAAAACATCAAAGGGTAAATCCCCTTCACAGACTAAAAAATTCTCTAATGACATTAAATCTAAATTCCAATAACGATAAAAGGGGCTGAAAAATCAACCCCCTCAATTTTCAATGGTTAATCATTAATTGTCAATTATTTATCTTGATCTTGACGACGAGGATAAATTTGTTCAGCTTCGGGACAATCTTCAGAAACATTGATTTCCGTATTGCCACGGGGTACACAAGCTAGTTTACGACTCACAGCACCGATACTTTCTAAACGAACAAACTCCTCCCAAGAGCTATTTTCGTAGTCTTCATCCATTTCATAGCGAATAGTTACGACATCTCCTTCAATACCGATGATTTGTGCATCTTCAATCCATCGTTGTTGATCCCGCAAGAACACAGAGACATCACAACCTTCTTTGTACATTTGATAAATCTTGCGGTCTAGCATAGACTTTCCCTTAATATTCCTAAAGATCAAATTTGTTTTTTACGATAAAAGTAAATGTTAATTTCCGAGGGGAAATGTGGGGAAACAAAGTATTAGTTAAACATTATATTATAACTAATTTCCCTGTATGTAGGAGTGAAGCCCATGGCTTTTATTCCCACATATTAATAAATTAACTTTCTGTTAAATATATGTTTTATGTCAGAGAAAAATAACCAAAGTTTCAATACAGCTTGGGACTTAAAATCATTGATGAGGCTTAGTGGTTTAAGCCCTAGCAGTGGAGAGAACGTTACTTGTATCATTCTAAATTTATTTAGTCTGGCTTAAGATCTAATTATTATTAAGACTGCCATTATGGTAGCACTTTATTTTAATTATGTTCGTATTTTTGAACAATTGTTAAAATTTGCTCATAGACTAGATCGGTTTGCTCTAACATGGCAAAATGTCCACAATTATCAATTTCACAAACGTTATCATGATGATTTTTAAAGAGTTCATGAAAACTGGCTAAGTGTTTGACATATTTAGTTTCCATGATTTTGTCTTGTTTTCCTGCGATAAAGTGTAAGGGTTGAGCCAGACGAGCCACGATTTGCGGTAGGTAGTGGACTTGTTCTTCGGTGGTGGATTCGAGTAAAGAGGCGATCGCAGCTTGTTCTTTGGCCTGTAAAAAATCATTTAATCTTTCTTTTCCCCATTTTCTAGGTAGGGGTTTTTTGACCATCATTCGAGCAAAAACCAAATCTAAGAGGGGAACATAACCCAACCATGGAGCACGAAATTTAACCATTTTTTCCCCAGCGCCTCGAAATTGTTCAAATTCTTCTTTAAGATAGATACCACCCCCGGCGTTGACACAGATAACCCCTTCTACCACTGAGGCACACACATCAGCGCCCCAAATCGCCACACTACCACCAAGGGAATGACCAATTAACCAGGCTTTTTGAATATTGAGAGCCGTTAATAATTCTTTTAAATCCTGGGCATAACTTTTGAGACTAAAAGCAGAACCATCATAATAATCTAGGTTTGATTGGGAATGACCAAAACCTTTTAAATCATAGGCCAAGCAAGAGTATTTTCCCCCTAATTTATCCATGAGCGGTTGCCAATATTTATTACTGAGAAGCCATCCATGGATAAACACGAGGGTAGGAAGGGATGAATCTGGGTTCGGTGGGGAAGTTAGTTGATAAAAATGTTCTATGCCACCAATTTCGATTTTACTCATTGACTGGTTTTTTAATGTTCCCTTCCTATTTTCCCATAAAATGTGTTTAGTTATTTTTTGTTGCTAATTTTTAGCGGTTTCGGGAAAAGTCAGATGTAATTCTTCGATGAGTTCGTCTAGTTCATCGAGGGCTTGGGTTACATCTAGTTTTAGATTACCAAGATCTGGTTTTTCCGACAGTTTAACTAACATTTCACGCTTAGAGGCGATCGCCTTTACTTTTTCTTTAATCGTTGTTGAATCCATAATATTGTGCGTATATATTCCTTTGTCAATATATCACTAACCTAAGTAGGGTTTGCTCAAAAAGCGTCTTGGTTTAGATAGGGAATGGGGAATAGTTAACAATTGAAAAATATTTTAACCTGAAAGTTAAATCGTAATTATCAATATTCCTATGTCCTAATCACCCAAAATAAGAGTTAATCTTGATCTTCTTCCGAGGATCGAGAATTGCTGTTGAGATCGGGAATAAAATCAGGTTTTTGGGCATCCTCCCAACCCACAGGACGCTTAGAATTGTACCAAGCAATTAAACCAATGGAAACGGCGGCCACTAAACCCACCACATAAACCGCCACAAAATAGATGGGAAAATCTCCAGCGACGGCAAAAAAAACTAGGTTATTCATACTAAAAATTTCTATATAGATTACTCCTTAACAATTTTAATGCTTATGGTATTAGTTGAATTGATTAAAAGTTATCCATTAACCTTATTTTTGAACATCATCCAATCATTTGATGACCCTAACTATGGGATTTGAGCCAATAGATTTTGTGCTGCTGCCAACATATCATCAGCAATATCTTGAATATCTTCCCGATTCTCCAGATAAGTAGATAAAGCCCCGTAGGGATCTAAATTATTACCTACCCCCAATTCTGGTAAACGGCTACGACTTTCCACACTCACCAATTCTGCTCGGATAGTATAGGTATGGGCAGAGCTTAGGGCCTCCACCAAGAGCTTATTCTTAATCTCCTCTACTTGTTCCGATCGCACCTTATAAATTAACCGTACCACAGCATCTTCGATGGGATTAGAGGCGATCGCCCCTAAAATTTTGGTCAAAGGATCATCACCCTGACTACAATCAACCTCAATGGTACAAAAACGACGAGCAGGAAGCCCACAAAATTCCCAACTAACCCCCCTTTCCCCATCAATATCAATTAAAACATAACCCTTCTCCTCCTTCTCCTCCGAAAAATCCACCCGCTCAATGCTACCAGGATAAACTACAGGAGGATTATTACGTAAATTCAAATTTTGATGACGATGGACATGGCCCAAAGCCACAAAATCAAACTCAGGACGAATCAACATCGACAAAGGAATCTGAAAACCCTTACCCACAGACAAATGACGCTCCGCCCCAATTTGAGATCTCTCCGCCATCAAATGCCCCAATAAAATAGTCGGTAGGGAATTATCTAAAGCCCTAACTTCGCCCTCCAAAGCCGTTTCCACCCTCTGGATTAACAACCGATTAATCTGCTCCATAGATAAGCCAACGGTGTCCTTTTTCGTCAACAACACCGAACGGGTTAACCAAGGGAGAGTGATAACTTGAACCATGCCCGATTTCGTCTTGATATGATGGGTTTCTAGCTTTTCCCCCACAATAATATCAGGGACACCCAAACTGTGATAGATAGATAAACTAGCATTCGCAACCCCCTTATTATTATGACCATGTTGATCATGATTTCCCACCAATAAAACCGTCGGAATACCAGCATCCCCCAAACGGCGAAACTCAGAAGCAAAGGCAGACTGAAGATAAGGGGCGGGGGTACTATCAGGGAAGGCATCTCCCCCAAACAAGACTAAATCTACCGATTCACTAATCGCCCTATCCATGCAAATGGATAAACTATGGATAAAATCATGGTAGCGAGTATTTAAACCCGTTTCATTGTTTATTTTTCCATGATTAAAACTACTTCCCAGGTGAATATCACTCAAATGTAATATTTTCATATCATATTTTTTTTATATAAAACCTATGACAAGGGGTTTAAAACCCTTGCCTTACAACCAATCAAGGTGAGTAAAATTAAACTCTACCCCTTAACATCATCGCCATTTCATTACGTACAGGGGATTTTTCGAGCGCCGTTTCTTCGGTGATACGACCTTCTTGATAGAGATTGAATAAAGACTTATTCATGGTAATCATACCGTCAAATTCCCCTTCATCCATCAAGGTAGTAATTTCATCGTATTTATTACTTAAAATATAATCCTTAACAGTTTCCGTGTTAATGAGAATATCATGATAAGCCGCCCTTCTACCATCAGTGGTACGACATAAACCTTGGGCGATAATACTTACCAAAGATTCAGCTAAGGCACTACGGATAGCAGTTTGTTCTTCAGCGGTGTATAAAGTGAAAATACGTTCAAGGGTTTTAACGGCGCTGTTGGTGTGTAATGTACCCATGACCAAGTGACCTGTTTGAGCGGCCTTGAGCGCAGTGTTTACGGTTTCCTTATCCCGCATTTCCCCCACCAAGATAATGTCAGGATCTTCCCTTAAAGAAGCCTTGAGGGCATTATCAAACTTGAGGGTATGAACCCCCACTTCCCTTTGTTTAATGAGGGATTTTTGGCTTTTATGGACGAATTCCACGGGATCTTCAATGGTGATGATATGCTTATTTTGTTCGGCGTTAATATAATCGATCATGGCCGCTAGGGTGGTGGATTTACCTGAACCCGTGGGCCCTGTGATTAAGATTAATCCCTTATGGGCTTCGCAAACGTCTTTAAAGATAGGGGGTAATTTCAACTGTTCCATGGTCAAAATTTTGAGGGGAATCAGTCGTAATACGAGGGCATGGCCACGGAGGGTATCAAATACATTGATCCTTACCCGTGCAAATTCATATTGGGTTGCTCCGTCAAATTCTAATTCTTTCTTAAATTTTTGGATGTCTTCGGGGCGCAAAATTTCTTGTAACCAACTCATGAAGGTGTTACTGTCAATTTCAGGGTATTGATCTAGGGTTAAAATTTCTCCCCGATCGCGCATACGCACCAATTCTCCAACCCCAAGATGGACATCGGAATAACCTTCATCATAAGCAATTTTAATTAATTCTTCTAAACTCGGTTGCCCGGGGGAACGTTGGGCGGGGGGAGTCAGTGGCACATATTCTTTTTGAGGGGTAGCAGGGGGATGTAAGGGCGATCGGGCAATGGGAGATCCCCTTTTCACCCCCGTGGGTTCTGGAGGCATTCTACGGGTGGTAGCCCCACCACTAGGGGAAGTTCTACCCGGTAAACCCCCTTTATTGAGAGGAGGGGGACTACTCGGAGGTTTATTACCTAATCTACCGGCATCCAAAGAAGGAACTTTTGTGGTGGGATTAATTTGGGTAACACCATCATCATCCATATCATCTAAATCATCGTCTAGGGAAGGAGGTTTTTTGTTACCAATATTGATCATATCCTTCTGCACATTACTACTAGCAGGGGGACGGGATGAAAGGGGAGGCATTTTTCCCAAGCTAACTCTGGTTTGATCATCCTCATCTTCAATCTTTTTGTTGCCCCCATTAGCCCCCGGAGGTACTAGAGGGGGTAAGGGTAATGGTTTTTTTGGTCTATCAGCTGAATTAGTCATCTTTCACCCTTGGTTGATAATTATCTCAATTGTACTGAGCCTATCAAGATTGAAGCAATTACCCTTAATAAAACTCTATTTTTATGGATTAAGCCACAAACTATCCATGGTTTTATGATTTTACAATACATAATCATGGGTTTTCATGGGAAAATAAAACAAAATATTTTTAAGATAAAAGTTATGATAAAGCGCTTAGTTTCTTGTTTATTGATTTTTCTAACCTTTTCCTTGGTTTCTTGTTCGGCTTCTTTGTCTGGGTTACAACGTTATACTGATGCCATTGATGGTTATCAATTTCTCTATCCTAATGGTTGGATGCCCGTGGAAGTTCAAAACGCTACTGAAGGTGTTGACGTGGTTTATCGAGATTTTATCGAGCGCACCGAAAACCTCAGCGTCATTATCAGTAAGGTAGGAGATAGCAAGGAGTTATCAGATTTAGGCACTCCCACCGATGTGGGTTATCGTTTTATGAAAATGGTAAATCAAGATCCTGAGTCTGGCAGAAATGCTGAATTAATTTCCGCTGAAAAAAGAGAGGTAGATGGTAAAGATTATTACATCTTAGAATACCGAGTCAAGTTAGATGAAGATCAATATCGTCATAATCTGGCTAGTGTGGTAACAAATAACGGTAAGTTATTCACTTTTAATATTTCTACTAAGGAATCTCGTTGGGATAATGTCTCTGATTTATTTAGGGTTGTGGCTAATTCTTTTTCCCTTGCTTCTTATTAGGCATAGTAAACCTTTGATAGTGGATAATTAATAATAATCTAAGATGATGTCTAATCAAGATCATATTAAGTTCGTTTTAACACCAACGAATTAATTATCAATCATCTTACTTGAAAAGGAATAAATGTTATTTAATAGCCGTGTAATTCATTACACGGTGGGCAAATTAATTAAGAGCATAACAACTATTTTCTTTCATTTTTTGCCTTAATTATCCCTATGGTCACAACTTTAGCTCAAATCCTAATATATGTATTGTTTCAAGGTAATTTATGACTAAATTTATTCTCGCCTCCGCTTCCCCTGCCCGTCTAAAACTATTGAAGATGATTGGTATTAATCCTCAGGTAGAAGTTAGTAATTATGATGAATCTTTAGTGGATTTACTCAATCCCCATAATTTAGTAAATAGCCTCGCAGAAAATAAGGCTTCTACAGTCGCTCAAAATCACCGTGATGGATTAATTTTAGGTTGTGATTCTGTGTTAGCCGTCAATGGTGAAATTTATGGTAAACCAGAAAATGAAAAAGAAGCCATTAACCGTTGGCGTAAAATGCGTGGTAATGTGGGTAAACTTTACACTGGTCACGCTTTACTAGATCTAAATCATAATCAGAAAGTGGTTAAATGTGGCATTACGGAGGTTTATTTTGCTGATGTGGATGATGATACCATTGTCGCCTATGTGGCTACGGGTGAACCTTTAAAGTGCGCTGGAAGTTTTGCCCTTGAGGGTAGGGGAGGTTTTTTAATTGATAAAATTATTGGTTGTCATAGTAATGTGATTGGTTTGAGTTTACCTTTGTTACGGCAGATGTTATCTGAATTAAATTATCGGGTGACAGATTTTTGGTAAAATTTGGTTAAGTTATGGGTTAAGCTATTTGAAGAAATTTTAAAAGAGAGTCTCTTTTTGATATGAGTAAAATACAAGAAATTAAAGCACAAATTAGAGACGGTAACATTGATCAAGCAATGGCGATCGCCATGTCTGAAGCTCTCAAAATCGAAATTGTTACCAGTTCATCCCCTCAACAAACAACTACTCAAGATATACATTTTCGCAGTATTATTAATCTTCTTGAAAACGAAATTGAAAACGAATTAGGGAACTCTTTTGAAGATCAAGGTAATGGTGAAAAAGTTCAAAAAATACATTTTCAAGAGGTAGATAACGCCCATCAAAGAATATTACAAAATATTCAAAGTTTACAAAATATGTTCGCCTTACTCCAAGAAAACTCATAGGATTTAATAGTTGTAAAATATGGATAGCTCTCAACAAATTAATGAAGCTCTAAATCAAAAAGAATATAAAAAAGCTCTATTAATAGCTCTTAGTAATAGCTTAAAAATAACTTTAAAAACATCTTTAAAAACTAACGAAAATAGCTATTCTATTACTAAAAGTATTGACTTAGTTAATGGCTCAAAAACTCACATTGATTCAGAACTTTTGACTAAAAATAACGAATATATAGTTAATTTTCACCAAGAAAAAAGTAGTCAAATTTATCAAACATGGGAAAAAAATAGAGAAACTCTCCTCAAGGCTTTTGAAATCATCGCAGAGGGTAATATTAATCTTGAGCCATTATTAATAGGTCAGAATAATTCTCATTGTAAAGATAATTCCCCTCAACAATCTAGTACAGATATTAGCGATAATTTAGATGATTTTTCCATAGATGATGAAGAAAATAATCAAGTTATTTCTGATGATGAATTTGACGATTTTTCTACAGATAATGAAAATGAAAATTTATCCATTGCAGAATCTGAATTTGATAGTTTTATTAACGATGAGGAGGAAGATAAATCATTAATTATGGAATCGGCTTTTGATACCTCTGAAGATGATGACATAGAGGAAGACGAATTTACCCAAATTATATCCCCCGATGACGTGTCAGAGGCTAGTTATGATGATTTTGATGATGGCTTTGAGGAGGATTCCACGGAAGAAAATTGGATTGATGATGTTGTAATTCAAGATTCAGAAAATAATGACATCGTTAATGGGGAAGTTATTGGCAATGATTATGTCTCAACGGATGAGGAAGATTCTGAAGCACTGTTTGAGGATTTAGGGGAAATGGATTCTGTCGATGATAGTCAGGGGGATGAGGCTGATTGGGGAGATTTATTGGAAGATAGTCAAAGTAATTCGGCAGCGGAGGTAGTTACCCCAAGTCCTGAGGATGATAATATTGATGATTGGAATGAGTGGATAGAAAGTCAGGATGGCGGTGAAATATCTTGTAATCCTGAGGAAATTGATTGGAGTGAGGATGATTGGAAAGATACTCCTGCTTAAAGTCAGTTAAAATAATTAATATCAATATAATCTGTTTCTAATTTCTTTAATGGGTGACTAATTTTATGAGTAATACTTTATTTTTTAATGAATTCAACTAGGATTTATTGGTCATTTATTCAACAAATAATGAAACACACTTGGTATGACTTATTGATAAGTATTAAAAATTGAAAAGATCTTTATTTGCAAAAATAAGAACAAGTATTATTTAATAATTAAATAGCTAAAAATAATAGTTCAATTAATGTTTTTATTACAAAAAATTAGTTTTAAAAATATAGCAAAATATGAATGATAATAAATTAGATTTAAGAGGAACACCTTGCCCCCTAAATTTTATTCGTAGTAAATTACAATTAGAAAAAATGTCCTCAGGTGAGTTATTAGAAATTTGGCTTGATGGAGGAGAACCCATAGAACAAGTACCAAATAGTCTTAAAATGGAGGGGTATAAGATAGAGTCTATTACTCCATTGGATGATTATTTTGCTTTGTTGGTCAAGTCTTGAGTGTTATGACTAAATCTGACCACAAAATTGGTACTGTAATGGCCGTACAGGCTAACTTTTATCAGGTAAGACTAGATGAGGGGCAAACGCTCCTTTGTACTCGTCCCACTCGTCTTAAAAAAATTGGTCAAAGTGTGCTTGTGGGCGATCGCATCTATGTAAAATCTACAGAATTTGAACGAGGGGCGATCGCCTCTGTAACCCCCCGTAAAACAGAATTACAACGCCCCCCCATGGCCAACGCAGATCAAATATTGTTAGTTTTTGCCCTCGAAGAACCAACCTTAGATCCCGTCCAACTTAGCCGTTTTTTAGTCAAAGCAGAATCCACTAATTTAAAACTATTATTAGGACTAAATAAAGCTGATTTAATATCCCAAGAAAAACAAAAAGAATGGAAACAAAAATTAAAATTATGGGGCTATGAACCATACTTTTTTAGTGTAGAAAATAATCAAGGAATCGAAGAAATTAAAACAGCCTTAAAAAATAAAATTACCATCTTTGCAGGGCCTAGCGGAGTGGGAAAATCTAGTTTAACCTCCCTCCTCATTCCCCAATTAAACATCCGCATCGGTGAAGTATCAGGAAAACTACAAAAAGGCAGACACACCACCCGCCACGTAGAATTATTTGAAATTCCCCAAGGAGGTTACATAGCCGACAGCCCCGGATTTAACCAACCAGACTTCGATTGTGATTCCCAAAATTTGATTAACTACTTTCCCGAAGCCAGACAAAAACTAAGTCAAGGGCAATGTAAATTTAACGACTGTTTACATCAAGAAGAGCCAGAATGTATCGTCAAAGGAACATGGGAAAGATATGAATATTACCTCAAATTTTTAGACGAAATCCTTGCCCAAGAAGAGAAAATAGCCCAAACCCGTGATACAGAATCGAGCTTAAAAAAAATGGTCAAAAATTCTGGTAAAGTCTATACAGAACCAAAATTAAACACAAAAAAATATCGTCGGGTATCCCGTCGTCTTAGTCATCAAAAATTAGAAGAATTATATGACCATCAATCCTTAGAAGAAGAAGATTATTTTTAGTTAATTTAAATAAGAAATACTCTTTTGCTTTTACTGTAACAAGTTATTTCAACTTAATATCAAGCAGATGCGATCGCACCTTAGATTAAAATACAAAGAATTGTAATCAAAATAGTACATTTTCCCAGAACTGTCACACCATAGAAATAGTGATGTTTACTCAGGTTTGGTTATGTTACAGCATGATGTCATTATCGTTGGCGGTGGTTTAGCAGGTTGTCGGGCGGCCTTGGAAATCAAAAAGCAAAATCAAGATATAGATGTGGCTTTGGTGGCAAAAACCCATCCCATTCGCTCCCATTCTGTGGCGGCACAAGGAGGCATTGCGGCAACATTAAAAAATGTTGACCCTGAGGATGATTGGAAAGCCCACGCCTTTGATACGGTCAAGGGTTCGGACTATCTAGCCGATCAAGATGCGGTGGCATATTTAACCAAGGAAGCCCCCGAAGTAATTATTGAGTTGGAACATTTGGGGGTGTTATTTTCCCGTTTGGAAGATGGAAAAATTGCCCAAAGGGCTTTTGGGGGGCATTCTCACAAGCGCACCTGTTATGCAGCCGATAAAACTGGTCATGCTATTTTACATGAATTGGTGAACAATTTACGACGTTTCGGGGTGCAGATATATGATGAATGGTATGTGATGGATTTGATTTTGGAGGAGAAGCCTTCGGGGCAACAGGAAGCCAAAGGAGTAGTAATGTTTAACATTGATGATGGTAATGTGCAAGTGGCTAGGGCTAAGGCAGTGATGTTTGCCACGGGGGGTTATGGACGGGTTTTTAATACTACTTCTAATGATTATGCTTCTACGGGGGATGGTTTGGGAATGTGTGCGATCGCCCAGTTGCCCTTAGAAGACATGGAATTTGTCCAATTTCATCCTACGGGTTTATATCCTGTGGGGGTATTAATCTCGGAAGCGGTGAGGGGAGAAGGGGCTTATTTGCGCAACAGCGAGGGGGAAAGATTTATGGCAAACTATGCCCCCAATCAAATGGAACTCGCCCCCCGTGACATCACCTCTAGGGCGATTGTGAAAGAGATTCGGGCGGGGAGGGGTATCCACAGCGATGGCAGGGCAGGAGGGCCTTATATACATCTGGATTTGACTCACATGGGTAAGGAAAAAATTATGAGTCGTGTACCTTTTTGTTGGGAGGAAGCCCATCGGTTGGTGGGTATTGATGCGGTGCATGAGCCCATGCCCGTGCGCCCCACTGCCCATTATTGTATGGGGGGAATCCCTGTGAATACCGATGGGAGGATACGTCAGGATAAAGATACCCTTGTAGAAGGCTTTTTTGCGGCGGGGGAGTGTGCCTGTGTATCGGTACATGGCGCCAACCGTTTGGGTAGTAATTCCTTGTTGGAATGCGTGGTATATGGCAGAAAAACGGGAAGGGCGATCGCACTTTATGTGCAAAATAGAGAGTTTCCTACCATCAACGAAATACCATATTTAGAAACCGCCCAAGCCAGAATCGATTGTTTACTCAATCAGCGGGGAAATTTGAGAATTAATGAATTAAGGCAAAGGTTTCAGGATACCATGACAGAACATTGTGGGGTGTTTCGCTCTCAAGATATAATGCAGCAAGGATTAGATAAAATTCAAGAACTTAAATCCCTTTACAATCAAATTTTCCTTGACGATAAATCAACCTACTGGAATACAGAATTAATCGAAGCTCTCGAATTAAAAAATATCATGGTAGTAGGAGAAATGATTCTCACCTCCGCCATGCAACGGCAGGAAAGCCGAGGCGCCCATTCACGGGAAGACTTCCCCCAACGTGATGATCAACAATTTTTGCAACATACCCTCGCCTATCATCACCCTGATGGGGTAAAAATCGATTATATGCCCGTAGTTATCAATATGTTTGAACCCAAGGAAAGAAAATATTAGGTATGAAAAATATGGCGTTGGTGAATTAAGGTAAGATTTTTAGTTTAGTTTGGCAATAGGGAATGGGCAATATTAATAATAGTTTTAATACTATACATTTACTGTAATTAAATAATGCTTCATACTCAAAATCAGCAATGCCAAAAATATTAAAGTAATTAATTTTAGTTCAATTCATTGAACGATAAACAATTAGCCGTGTAATTCATTACACGGTGGGGCAACTGCGAAAATACAATCTATTTATAACAAAGTATCCGAACTTAATATCAGCTGTATAATTTATTACATGGTGAGTTATGGTAAATTCTACTAATCAGATTTGGCACTGTGATTCATTACACGGTGGGTGATGATAAATTTGATTAATAGGATTTAGGTTTCGGGTATTGAGTCAAACAATTATCAATTCAATTGTCCTAGGGTGTGTTTTAAGTAATAATGAATTAACGACACCTGAGAATGATTAAAAAAAGATGGCAACAGAAATCGAAATTCAACTACAAACCCTTGAAAAAGAAGCCCAAAGTGCGATCGCCCATAGCGATAATCTAAAAAAATTAGAAGAATTAAGAGTAGCCTACCTAGGAAAAAAAGGCGAACTATCACTAATCTTAAAAGGAATGGGCAAACTTTCCCCCGAAATGCGCCCCGTTGTCGGTGCCGTTGCCAATCAAATCAAAGATAAAATTCAAAATAGCCTCAGCCAACAACAAGAAAAATTACAACAACAACAAATACAAGCCCAAATCGCCTCAGAAACTATCGATGTCACCATGCCAGGAGTCAGTAAACCCCTCGGCAAATCCCATCCCCTCCAAAGCACCATCGACAGAGTGATTGATATATTCGTTGGTTTAGGCTATACAGTCGCCCAAGGGCCTCAAATCGAGAGCGATTACTACAACTTTGAAGCCCTTAATACCCCCCCCGAGCATCCCGCCAGAGATATGCAAGATACCTTCTACTTTGGAGATGGTAGCCTATTGCGTACCCATACTTCTTCGGTACAAATTAGATACATGGAAAATAACGAACCCCCCATCCGTATTATCGCCCCTGGGAGAGTTTATCGCCGTGACACCGTAGATGCTACCCATTCAGCAGTATTCCATCAAATCGAAGTCTTAGCCATTGGCAAAAACCTAACTTTCACCGATTTAAAAGGCACTATCAAAGAATTTTTAAGACAAATGTTTGGTGATGACTTACCCACGGTTTTCCGTGCTAGTTATTTCCCCTTTACCGAACCTTCCGCCGAAGTTGATGTACAATGGCAAGGTAAGTGGTTAGAAGTCATGGGTTGTGGTATGGTTGATCCTAATGTACTAAAAGCCGTAGGTTATGATCCAGAAGAATATAGTGGTTTTGCTGCGGGTTTAGGGGTAGAAAGATTCGCCATGATTCTCCACAAAATTGATGATATTCGTCGTTTGTACAATAGCGATTTACGTTTCCTCAATCAATTTTAATCATCATATATACCCTTGATGTGCAACCTCATATTTGTTTGCCATTAAGGGTTTTAAAAATTGACAATTAACAATGGACAATTGACAATAAATAATTAAACTATTATCACCCACACTCCCCATCACCCACACTCCCCATCACTTAAAAGACAAATTGCATACTGAAGTGATAATTATTAATCATCAATTAATTCAAAATTAGCGGTGACATTTTGAACATCATCCAAAGACTCTAAAGCATCCATTAATCTTAATAAATATTTAGTTTGTTCAGGATCATTAATTTCTACAAAATTATTAGGAATCCAACGTAATTCTGCCTCCTTCACCGAAAAATGATTTTGCAAATGTTGGTTAAGGTTTTCTAAATTTGTCACCTCACTAAAAATTTCTACCCCCTGATAATCTTCCTCCTCAATAATTTCATAACTTTGGGCATCCGCCTCCAAAGATACTTCTAACAACTTATCTTCGTCTATTTCCCCTTCTAATATTACCACCCCCTTATGATCAAACATCCAACTAACACAACCCGTTTCCCCCAAATTGCCGCCATTTTTACTAAAGGCTTCCCTGATGTCGGCGGCGGTGCGATTGCGATTATCTGTTAGGGCTTCAATCAATACCGCAACTCCTCCAATGCCATAACCTTCGTAACGAATTTCTTCTAAGTTGGCTTCCCCGTCACTATAAGTACCAGCGCCCTTTGCGATCGCCCTTTCAATGTTATCATTAGGTATCCCCGCGGCCTTAGCCTTTTCTACCGCCGTACGTAACTGAAAATTACCATCAATATCAGCAATACCATTACGGGCTGCTACAATAATTGCCCGAGAAAGTTGGGTAAAAGTTTTACCTTTTTTAGCATCAACCCTCGCTTTTTGTCTTTTGATATTCGCCCACTTACTATGCCCTGCCATAATTATTTAAACTATTACTTTAATCAAAGATAAAAATGGATAATTGACTATTTATAATAAAAATTACTACATTAATAATATATTTTCAACAAAACAATACTTTTAATAATATAATTTTATTTTAATAAAATATTGATTTATTGTAAATAACAATATTAATAAGTAAAAAATACAATAGTTTAACAATTATCCATAACAAATTAAGCAGTGATTATTATTAATACACTATAATAAATTTTATCAATTAATGGTTACTACTTCATCATTATCATCGGCTGATATATCCTTTTCCCCATCATTAGAGGGTGGCACATCGATAATCTCCTCCGTAATAATTTCTTCTAAAGACTTATTTTCTTCATCATTATTAACCATATTATCTTCTGGGGAATTTTTCTGATTTTCCTCCTCTAACACAGTATCTAAGATTTCATTAATAACATCCTCCTCCTTGGTTGTTGCCTGAATATCTTCCGTGGTAGCTTCTTGATTTTCCTCCTCTGTTATCGTCTCAGAGTCTTTTTTTAAATCCTTATTCTCAGTGTCACTAACATCAGACTCTTGATTTATATTATCTTCAACTATGGTTTCTTCTTGAGGCATCATCACCTCATCAACTTCATTTTCGATAACTTCTTCTACCGTAGTTTCAGGAGACTCTATATAAGTAGGAATGGTAATAGCCTTTGCCTTATTTAAACTAATTTTACCCGTCACTAATTTTGACAAAGTATCCTTAATTTTGGGATCATAATTAATTACCCTCACAGTGCTATTAAAAGAGTTTTTAATCACATCTCCACGATCATCAATAAACTCTAATTTTACCCAATTTTCGCCCTTATTAAAACCAGTCAAATAAATCGGTTGCCAAGTATCCAATAAAAAAGTTTCTCCGTTAACTGTTACTCGAATACGCCAATCCCGAATACCGTCTTCTTGGTTTTCTTGGGCAACAAGATGTAATGGCGCATTGGTGAGGTAAAAATCGAGCATAATGGGCTCAGCCCCATAATTTCCTTGGGGGCGACTGTAAGTAAGAAGGGGTTGGCTTCCTGAAGGATTGTTATCCTCCGTGGGAGTGAAAACATGGAAGGTGGTTTGGGCATAGGCATCAGGATTTTTAAAACTTTCATGCCATGGGCGGGAGGCAAAAACCCGAATGGTATGGGTGCCGGGGGCTAAATCGGATAAAGTTAAAGGCTCATTGGTATTATATACGGCTTGATAGGGTTGATCATCTAGGAAGAAGTGTAAATGGGGCCCCATCTGTAATTCTTCATTTTTAAATATATCTAATCCTTTTATTTCTAATTTGACTTGGGCTGTGGTGGTAGAAAGAATTTCATTATCAGCGGGGCTAATAATACTTACTTGGGGTTGTTTTGATAAGAAGGTTTTATTTAATTCTTGAATTAATTTTGGGGGGGCTACCTCGGCGATGTTATCAACTTTGGGAATGGGTGCATTATTGGTGTTAAAGGCTTGTACACTGTCAATGGTGTCATTACAACTGCTGATCATTATACTTAGAGAAAAGATAATCAAACAGGATAATATTCTCTTAATTAGCATATCTTTTTATCCAAAAATAGGTTTAAAACCCCGTCATTCTTAGACGGCTTTTTGTTAATGGTAAACGATGGGGTGAAGTTTGGGAATGGACAGGGAATGAAAGTATTTTTAATATTGGAAAAATAGCAATGTTTTGCCTACAAAAAGCCCCTCAAAAAGAGGGGAAAGGGCTAGTTCAAAATATTATATTTATGATACCTAGGATAATAAGAAAAAAGAGAATTTATGCTATTTTTTTTCTAGTTAAATCAAGTGTAATCGTTCATTATATTATTAAGAGTTAACGGTTATTTTTTCTTGATTTATGGTTGCTTTTTCCTTTTCAATGATGGTATTTACTTTTTCTGTTACTTGCTTACTGACGGCGGAGTCTAGGAATGTTAACCTAAATCTACGGGATAAAATATCCTCTGATTTTTGTGCCATTTCATAGCGACAAACGTAGGCAACCTCGGCGGTGATGAAGGGATATTGGGGAGCTAATCTTTCGATGCCATATTCTTCTATGATGGTATTAATGGCGATCGCCCTTGAACCATAATAATTAATTAGGTGATGTCTAATAGCCTCATCTTCAATGGTTAAAGCTAATTTTTGATCTAATTGATCAAAATCATAGTTTTCGCCCCCTGCCACGGGAATTAACTCAGAAGAATGACCAGAAAAACCACTAGGGGAGGATAATTGTTTAATAACTTGGTTGATGGTATCGGCCGCCATTTTGCGGAAAGTCGTCCATTTTCCCCCTGTAATGGTGATTAAACCACTTTTAGACTTAAGAATAGTATGATCTCGGGAAATTTTAGCGGTAGAATTAGCACTATGGTTAGGAGAAACAAGGGGGCGTAATCCACTCCATGCCGATAAGACATCTTGACGATTAATGGTTTCGGTTAGATAGCGGTTAGCGTATGCCATTAAATATTCGATTTCTTCTTCCGTCGGCTGAGGATTATCATTAACTTGCGCTTCTTCGTCCGTTGTACCAATGAGGGTAAATTGACGCCAAGGTACAATGAAAATAACCCTACCATCATCGGTTTTAGGAATCAATAAAGCACCATCTCCAGGGGCGTAGGCTTTATCGACAACAATGTGTACCCCTGAGCTTACTTTGAGTATCTTTTCGGCTTCGGCTTGGTCTAAATGTCTTATACTATCACTATAAGGCCCTGTGGCATTAACTACAACTTCGGCTTTGATAGGGAAGGTTTCACCACTAAGGCTATCTTTTACCACTGCCCCCCTACATTTATCATTTTCCTTGATAATTTCAATGACTTCGAGGTAATTTGCGATCGCACATCCTTGCTCAATGGCTTTCATGGCTACTTCCACATTAAGCCTAGCATCATCAAACTGCCCATCATAATACATGACACTGGCAATCATACCTTCGGTATTGAGGGAGGGAAATAACTCTAAAGTATCTTTAATACTAAGTAAACGACTGCGCCCTAAACTTTGTTTTCCTGATAGTAAATCATACATTAACAACCCTGTGAAAAAATAGGGAATTTGCCAAAACTGATATAAAGGAATTATCAAGGGTAAAGGCTTGGCTAAGTGGGGGGCAATGTGAATGACATTTTTTCTTTCTGATAGGGCATCCCTTACCAAATTAAATTGCTCAACGTCCAAACGTTTAAAAGCCTGTTCTAAATATCTTACCCCACCATGCAATAATTTTGTACTACGGCTACTCGTACCCGACGCAAAGTCAAATCTTTCAACCAGGGCTACTTTTAAACCTCTCTTATTAGCCTCTAATGCAGAGCCTGTGCCTGTTGCACCTCCTCCGATAATCAAGCAGTCAAATTCTTCATTTTTCAGTTTTTCTAATTGTTTTTGCCTTTCAATTAGCTGTATGGTCATGAAATTATTCCTTGAAACTTCCCTTTCAGTATAGCTGATCCCTTTTTGGGCATAATCATAAATTCTGAATTATCAATGAAATATCTGGGGTTGTCAACAAATTTTATTTCTTTTCATTTTCCCCTTATAGCCTTTATTTAAACTATGAGGTGCAGTATTTATAGCATTTTCCATTCCCTATTCCGAGATACCGATAAGTTTTGTACCTCACCATCACGAAAATTGCTATATCTTGCTTTCAACTTACGAAATGATTTAGCATTAAGATAAGATCATTGTTAATTTATTAATTAATAATTTATTCACTTTCAATTTTGTTTTTATTATCTTTGTAAATTATGCGAAAATTATCTATTTTTACAGTTACACTAATTACTATTATTGCCTTTAATTTATTTTATATTCCAAGGGCGATCGCCCAGATAAACTTAACTCAAATTAATCAAAATATTCATGAACCTAGTAAACTTTTTGAGATTAACTGTGCAGGGTGTCATCTTAATGGAGGTAATATCATTCGCAGGGGCAAAAACTTAAAATTAAAAGCCCTTCAAAAAAATAGTTACGATACCCCTGAGTCCATAGCAACTATAATCACTAATGGCAAAAATAATATGTCGGCTTATGGCGATCGCCTTTCAAAGCAACAAATAAATGATCTTTCTAACTATATTCTAAATCAAGCAAAAAATAACTGGAAATAAAAATAATTTGTTTGCTTTAATGATTTATATCTAAGACATTTATGACAAAGAAAGTTTTCTATTAGTAAATAAATAAAATAATGAAATAACTCAAAAAAGTAAAAATTCTTTGTGGCACATTGTTATTATTTTTCTTCTTAAATGACAACACAAGTACACCATAGACGTTATACTAATCTAGTTATATCAACCATAAAAAACCATGTTATTAGGACCTAGCATTATTACAGTATTTGCTCTTTTAGTTTATTTTGTCACCATTATAAACGTAGGTAGAGCCAGATTTAAATATAACGTCATGCCCCCTGCCACTAGCGGAGACGAAAACTTTGAAAGAGTCTTAAGAGTACAAGAAAATACCCTCGAACAACTTATCTTCTTCTTACCCCTCCTCTGGATTTTTTCTTACTTTGTTAGTGAAATGTGGGGTATGATATTGGGTGGTACTTGGGTTGTGGGTAGAATTCTTTATGCTTGGGGTTATGCCAAGGAAGCTAAAAAAAGAGCCCCCGGATTCGCCATTAGTACCCTCAGCGGTTTAGCTTTACTCGGTGTATCTTTGGTTAAGCTAATGTTGATGGCTTACGAAGCATATTTATAATTGATTTATCATAGTTTGGGTGGAGGTAACGAAGCCCAACAAGTCTCGTAAAATATCATATTTGTTCTTAAAAACTCTATTATTGAGCATAGAGAAAATTAAGGACTTTTTTATTGTGTCATGCCCCTTTTTATGATATGCTTATAATATAATGGTAATCTATGCATTTTCAGAGATAAACAATAATATTTCCATTATCTAACAAACAATTCTATAATCCCTTAAAATAAGTACAAAGTCAAGAAAAAAAAGAATTTTCGTTACAAATTTTATTACTAACCTTGTTTTGACCGAGTAATAGCATCAGCAACCCTAGTAATATCGTACATTGGTGCAACATCATGAACCCTCAAAATATCAGCACCTTGAGCAATGGCATGATAACAAGTAGCAGCTGTCCCCCATACCCTTTTTGCTGGGTCATTTTCATTTAATATTTTACCGATAAAACTTTTTCGAGAAGTGCCAATAAGCATTGGAAAACCAAGATTTTTTAATTTTTTAATATTATTTAGAATTGCGATATTTTGCTGATAATTTTTAGCAAAACCAATGCCAGGATCAATGATAATATTAGATTGAAGGATGCCTTTTTGGAGACATTGGGCAATTCTATCAAGGAAAAATTCTTCAATTTCTGCGATTAAATCTTGATAATCCGTCATGGTTTGCATAGTTTGAGGATTACCCCGAATGTGCATTAAAATAATCGGCACTTGTAAACGGGCAACAGTATCTAACATATTAGGATCGAATGTTGCCCCTGATATATCATTAATTATATCAACCCCAGAGGCGATCGCCCTTTTTGCCACTTCAGCCCTTGTGGTATCAACGGAAATAGGAATATCTGTTTTTTCACGAATAGCCTCGATAACGGGAATAACTCGATTTAACTCCTCCTCCAAAGTCACCTCCAGCGCCCCAGGGCGTGTGGATTGCCCCCCAATATCAATTATATTCGCCCCATCTTGTACCATGGTAAGGGCTTGATTTACAGCTTTTTGTAATTCATTATATTCTCCCCCATCACTAAAACTATCGGGAGTAACATTGAGTATTCCCATGATGTAGGTGCGCTGATTCCAGTCAAAACTATAATTTCTTATCTGCATTATTTGATTCCTCACAAAGTAGGGTGGGCAATGCCCACCATCAACCTCTCAATAATTGTCCATTGTCAATTGTTAGTTGTCAATTGTGGAAGCCCAACTACCATGCAACCCATAAGGGATATGTTGCTTAAGATGTAAAGTAGCTACAGGTTGCGAAATATCTTTACCATCAAATATCACCAAATCCGAGCGATGATTTTCGGAGTCATAAATTAAATCTAATATCCAAGCATCATCTTCCCCTGTAGTATTGTTTTTTGGTACAAAAATAGGCTCACCGGCAAAACCTTTAGGGGCAAAGGAATATAATTGTTCTTCTTTAGTATATAAATCAAATTTTAACAAAGCCTGTAGAGGAGCATTTTTAGTGGCGTTATGGGTAGCACCGATGAACAAATAACGATAATCTCTCCCGACATTTTCAGGATTGATAAAAGGAAATTCTACACACCGTTGATTAAGTAATTCCTTTTCTACTTTTTGAGTATTTAAATCTAGTTTAAAACGGAATAATTGCCCGGGTGCAAGTTCATCAAAATCTACCTCTTTATAACTTTTATCGGGGTTAATTTGACTCAATTTGGCATAGCATACTGAGTCAATAATTAAAGTTTTTTCATCTTTTTCAAAAGCATTGGCATGGTGAAAAATAAACCCTGCATTTGTTTCTAAGGTAATGACATCTTTATGGGGTGTATGGCGAGGAATTAAAATAATTTTAGTGGTTTCATTCTCTTTAAAATCTAAACATTCCCCAGCGCCCTTAATCCCAAATACAAAGGGTAAAGGATTATAACTGGTAGGATTTTGGAAGAAAATAATATAGTTGGGAGTAATTAAAAAATCATGAATAAAGCAAAATCCGGGGGTAATATGGCTATATTGTTGTAAGATATTTCCTTCTAAATCAAATTCGTAAATATTGATGGTGCTAGATAAACCAGGCTTTATACCAAAATTAATTAAGGAAGGTTTACCGTTATTAAATGGTGAATGAGGATCGATTCTAGGGTGCGCTGAAAAAACATCACCGTCTTTTAAAATACCATCTAAATTATCTAATTTTTTTGTTTCTAAGGTTTCTGGATCTAAATAATAAGGTAATGCGGCCTCCCATAATGCTAATAATTTTTTTCCTAGCTTGATAACATTAGTATTGGCAATATTTTTTACTTTTATATCAAAGATATTACCTAAAATTCCCCCTGGTTTTTGGCTACCAAATACCCCTCGATAGAGCATTTTTTGAGCTTCTTTTTCTTCTAAATATTCTTTTGTTTTTACATAACTATTACGAAAATAACAACCCTCATCTGTAAATTTAAATGAGCAAATCATGCCATCTCCATCAAAGGGATGATTTAAGGGTGTGCCATATACTTCTAATAATCCAGGCCCATTACGATATAATGTACCCCGTAAGTCAGGGGGGATTTCTCCTTCTATATCTTCTATCCAATATTCTTTTTCGTGGGGTTGAGATTCGTAACCTTTACGCCAGTCTTCTAAGCTATAGGATTTATTTTCTACTGGTTTATTTTCTATTTGTACCATGGGGAATTTTGTTAAAATTGCTTAATATTTATTCATATTTCTTTAAACAATTATAACAACATCATTTCGGGGAATAGGGAATGGGCAATGGGGAATAGTGTTAATAATACTATGGGCGTTGCTTATTTTAGATATGAATTTCTCTTTTAGGAGGGGAATAGGGAATAGTGATAATATTTTGATGTCTCAATTTTTATCATCATTCAATTATATTTCCCACCATTATTAAGCAATGCCATATTATGATGGTAATGACTCTTATTTACGGCGATAGAAAGGTTTTTTGACAACTTTGGCGGGGTAGAGTTTGCCTCTGATTTCTATATCCACAGTTTGCCCTATTTTACTTAATTGTATGGGTAAATAACCAAGGGCGATCGCACTGTTGAGGGTAGGAGAAAGAGTACCGCTAGTAACTTCACCGATGGTACTATTATTATGTTTGATGGGATAACCATGACGGGCGATATATCTTCCCTCCATTTGTAAGCCCACCAATTTTTTAGTCAAGCCCTCTTGCTTTTGTTTAACGAGGATTTCACGCCCCATAAAGTCATCCTCACGGTTAAGATTGACTAACCATCCCAATCCAGCTTCAAGGGGGGTAGTGGTTTCGTCTATTTCTTGCCCATACAAACTCATCCCCGCTTCCAATCGAAGGGTATCCCTTGCCCCTAAACCGCAGGGAATTACCCCTTGTTCTAAGTGCGATCGCCACATATCCTGTGCTACAGTAGCAGTAGTCATCACCTCAAAACCATCTTCCCCAGTGTAACCCGTCCGAGCCACAAAAACTTTTTGCCCCTCAAAACTGGTGGTTAAATGCTCAAAAGCCTGTAAATGACTTAAATCAACATTCAAAAAAGACTGTAGATAACTCTCAGCCTTACATCCTTGGATAGCAATTAAAGCTAAATCCTGAGTCTTATCCAATAACTCAACGCCCTTAGGTGTGAGGTGTTTATTTAACCAAGCCCAATCCTTCTCACAAGTAGAAGCATTAACAATTAATATTCCCGATTCTACCCCATCATCACCGCTACCCTGATAATAAAAAATAATATCGTCAATAATGCCTCCTTGCTGGTTCAATAATACCGAATATAGAGCCTTACCCCTTGTCATAGTTGATAAATCTGTTGGCACAAGATAACCTAAACTAGAGCGTAAATTTTTTCCCCGTAAATAAAATTTACCCATGTGGGAAATATCAAACATTCCCGCTTCGTCTCTAACTGCCTGATGCTCTTTTTTTAAGCCTTCATATTGCAAAGCCATTTCCCACCCTGCAAAATCAGTAAATTTGGCTTTAGACTCCACCGACAAGGAATATAAAGGAGTACGTAATGATTCAGACTTCATAGATAAAAAGAGATAAAAAATTAGGAGAGTTTAATTATCTATTGTCAGTGGTCTAAGAGCAATTGTCAATTTTCTAGGAGTATTTCTCCATTAGTTACTTTGGCTTGTAATTCACGCCATAATCTTATTTTTTCTTTTGTTACTTGTCCATCATTATAGATCGCATTTCTGATTAAGTTACTATCTTTGCGATTGAGTCGCTTATCAATTAGGGCAGTATCAATCATAATTTTTATTTTATCTATGTTATCTGTCATTGCTAATAAGGCTAGTTTTTATCCATGAGTTTATCATTAATTTTAGGAGGAGAGTCATAGGTTATCAAAAAATAAAATTTTCCCAATTTAATTAATTTTTCATTAGCTATATAACTGATGAATAACACTCAATAATATTAAATTTATGTTAGTTATTTTTATTAAGTAATGGATTTAATAAACCTACTATTAACCCATAATAACTTAATTTTTATGGTCAGATTTTTATGAAAATATCTTGTTTTAAAACATATATAATATGTTATTATATAGTTACAGGTTTGCTTCATGATTAATCATTATTATGTGATTGCAAAAAAAATAAAACAAAAGATATAAAAATACTATAAAATATTTATAATAAAAACTATTAGAAAGATAAAAATAAGTTTACTTCATTAGAGTTAAAACACTGGTCACAAGATTAGATAACAATAAAATTTACCAATGAGATTAAGGATAAAATCATATATTAAAACTAAAAATAAGAGTAAACTGAAAAAAGAATAAAGATGCGTTATAAAAATTAAATTAATGGATACTATCATTAAAAAAACTCAAATTCGTGATCAAATTTTTGATTTACAACCCCAATTAGTAGAATGGCGCCGTAGAATGCACCAATATCCCGAATTAGGTTTTAGGGAAAATTTAACTGCTGATTTCATTAGCCATAAACTAAAAGAATGGGGCATTGAACATCAAAAAGGAGTTGCCAAAACAGGTATTGTTGCCACCATTAAAAGTGACTTTGACGGAAAAGTTTTAGCAATTCGAGCGGATATGGATGCTTTGCCCGTACTAGAGTTAAATGAAGTATCTTATAAGTCTCGCCATGAGGGAATTATGCACGCCTGTGGTCATGATGGACATAGTGCGATCGCCCTTGGAATTGCCCATTATTTAGCCCATAACAAGGATAAATTTAGAGGTACAGTCAAAATCATCTTTCAACCAGCAGAAGAAGGCCCAGGAGGCGCTAAACCGATGATAGAAGAAGGGGTTTTACAGAATCCTGATGTAGATGCGATCGTAGGTTTACACCTGTGGAACAATTTACCCCTAGGCACTGTGGGTGTGAGAGAAGGGGCTTTGATGGCGGCGGTAGAATGTTTTAAGTGCCAAATTTTTGGTAAAGGAGGCCACGGGGCGATGCCCGATCAAACCATTGACTCAATTATGGTAGGCTCACAAATAGTTAATAGCTTACAAACCATCGTCAGTCGTAACATAAAACCCACGGATTCAGCGGTTGTCACCGTAGGCACATTTCAAGGGGGGACAGCTTTAAATGTCATCGCTGATAGCGTTAAAATGAGTGGTACGGTGCGCTATTTTAATCCCAAATACGAACAGTATATTGGCGACAGAATAGAAGCTATTATCAAAGGAATTTGCCAAAGCCATGGAGCAAAATATGACCTTGACTACTGGCAACTGTATCCCCCTGTAATTAATAATGCTCGTATTACTGATTTAGTGAGAAGTGTTGCCCTTGATGTGGTGGAAACTCCTTTGGGGGTTGTGCCTGAATGTCAAACCATGGGGGGGGAGGATATGTCTTTTTTCTTACAAAAAGTTCCGGGTTGTTATTTCTTTTTAGGTTCAGCTAATGCCGAAAAAGGGCTTAATTTTCCCCATCATCATCCCCGTTTTGATTTTGATGAAACTGCCCTTAGTTTGGGGGTGGAAATGTTTGCTCGTTGTGTGGAAACTATTAATAGTTAACCTCCGTTCGGGATTTGTAAGTATGGGAGATGGGGAGTAGGGGTGATGAGTATCTTCGCCCCCTCACCGTGTAATAAATTACACAGCTAACGATAGTTCGTTCAATAAATTGAACTAAGATATTGATACTAAACTTGTTGCGAAATAGATTTTTTGACCAATTTACTATTTATTTGATAAGGGTTTCAGATACGCAGATATTTAATTCACAACAACTCTATTGCTAATTTGTAAATGATCAAGGGGAGTTGATATTCGGTGGTAGGTAATAGTTTATTAATTGTTAATTGTCCATTATTAATTGTTAACACCTTTATTCTATTTCTTCGCCCACATAAAAATTATTATTAATCAATTCATTTTTAAGTTTTTTATAATAGGTGGGGTTAATAGATAAAGCACCGTTTTCCCGTTTTAGGATATATTGTCTTAAAAGTTGTTGAATTTGGGCTTCTATTTGACTTTCCGACTCCCCTAGACTGATGGCTAAGTGCGATCGGCTAATGCGTCCATGAATTAATACTGAGTGTAATAGATAACGATTTTCAATGGTGAGAGAAGGTAAATCGGGTAGATATGGGGTAATTTGTTTTAGAGTATAATTAGAGTCTGAATCGATTATTTTCTCGAAGGTAATTTCAGACAATTCATCTTCGTTAACGTTGTCTTTTTCAAATCTTAAGCTGTTAATCCAAAGATTAAGGGCGATGCTGGGAATACCTGATGATTCTTCGGCAAGATATGTCCAATAATTTTCGTCATGGTTTTCTTTATCTTCTTCGGGATTATGGAGAGGGCTTAGGTGTTGATTTTGTTTAAATTTATTACTAACTACGGTTTGAATCACGGGATTTAACCAATTTTTTAACATTTCTCCGTCTAGGGGCGGTAGGGAATGGATACTATTAAAGTAGGCTTTGATTTGACAGACATAGTCTAAAAAATTCCATGCTAGATGGTTACAGCCGATAATCCAAAAGCAGTTGGGGTTATGGATGATTAATTCTCTCAAAAGTATGACACTATCCCAACCTTCTATGTCGCGCAAGAAAAGTTGTTCTAGGGTGGGTATTATGATGATGGTTGTTCTTTCTTCAAGGGATTCTTCATCGGGTATGTTGTCGATGTCGTCTAGGTTTTCAATTTCTACTTGGGGATGAAGTTCAAAACTTTGTTTTATTTGTTTACTGATGGTTAAGGGGTTGCGG